>JASFIU010000402.1:0-4780 GCA_050122495.1 Desulfobacterales bacterium
GCCTTAAATGAAATGGCCATGTCCTGTCCGATCATCATCATCAGGATGCCGAGCTGACAGATCGTGGAATAGGCCAGCACCGCCTTCAGGTCGTTTTTCTTCATACCCAGAACTGCGCCGGTCAGCATAGTGGCCATCCCGGCAATGGTCAGCAACCAGAACCAGGTTTCGGTCAGCCCCAGTACCGGATTCAGACGCGCCATCAGATAGATGCCGGCCTTGACCATGGTCGCCGAATGCAGGTAAGCGCTGGCAGGCGTTGGGGCGCTCATGGCGTCCGGAAGCCAAATGTGAAATGGGAACTGGGCGCTCTTTGTAAACGCGCCAAGGGCAATCAGTCCAAGTATCAACGGATAGTAGCTGTTGTTGCGCAGTGCATCGCCACTGGCTAAAATGGCGATAAAGCGTGCATCACCAACCACATGGGCCATGAACAGCAACCCGATCAGCAGCGCAATCCCGCCACCGGCGGTGATGAAAAGCGCCTTGAAGGCGCCCTTGCGGGCGGCATCGTCCTTGAACTTGTAAGCCACCAGAAGGAACGAAACGATGCTGGTGCCCTCCCAGAAAACAAACAGGGTCAGCACATCACCGGCCATAACCAGACCTAGCATGGCGCCCATAAAAAGCAGAATGTATGCAAAAAATCGCCAGGTGCCGGAATCGTGTTTAAAGTATTGCCCTGCATAGATAATCACCATCGTGCCGATAAAGGTGATCAGCAGGGCAAAAAGTGCACTGAGGCTGTCGAAGTAAAGCGATGCCTTAAAACCGACGGATGAGAGCCAGCCTGTCTGCCATGTGTAGACCAGATTCGCCTGTAGATCCGGCACGGCCTGAACCAGCAGCAAAAAGGCACTCAGTGGTGCCAGAGATAGAATCCAGCCGAGTTGGGGAGCGCTCAAGCGCTTATTGAACACGGGCAGACCACAAAGCGCGGCCGCAAGGGCACCAATAAATATGATGAGGATCGGAAGTATTAAAAATGGCTCAGGCATAACCGCCAACCTGTTCTATCTAATAGGTTTGATGTATGAATCTTTATTCGATAAGACAGCACGGATTGAGTTTAGAAATTAAGGTGGATAAATATTGAAGATATGCAAAAATATGAAAATATGCAACCAGCATGGCAATATGACAATCGTTTTAGTAACTTATTGCATTTAAATCTTGAAAATACGGCCTTCGGTACCACCTGGCTCCAATAACCGGTTATTAAACAATTATATTCGGTTTGTTATGACAATAAAAAATTTTGGTGAAGTGTATATTGCGTTCCTATAGATAAACATTTGCAAAATTAAATATTCCATTGTCAAAACTAAACTCCAGTATAGTCTTGTCCCTCTCAAGCTTTCACCTCGAAATTTTAGGGACGGGCTTGATTTTTTGCGTTTTTTTACAAAAAAAATAGCGGGATAAAGCTGACAGCTTTATCCCGCTGATATTTCATGGTACGCCCGGCAGGATTCGAACCTGCGGCCTACGGATTCGAAGTCCGGCGCTCTATCCAGCTGAGCTACGGGCGCATAGCGGAATTGAGCATGGCTCAATTCCGGGTTATTGGTTATTGGCTATTAGTTATTGGTAACAAACAGAATATATTGAATCCTTTCAGCATCAGAATGGGCTGATTCAACCTCAAGCCACCGGTACCCAATACCCAATACCCAATACCGAATACCGCCTCAATTGAGCGAGGCTCAATT
The DNA here is from genome assembly GCA_050122495.1 of Desulfobacterales bacterium. Classification (GTDB taxonomy): domain Bacteria; phylum Desulfobacterota; class Desulfobacteria; order Desulfobacterales; family JAHEIW01; genus JAHEIW01. Next base: position 1,713 of record JASFIU010000402.1, read on the forward strand.
GAGGCTTTAGATGGGGTGAGTGATGGGACTTGAACCCACGACAACCGGGGCCACAACCCGGTGCTCTACCACCTGAGCTACACCCACCATATTTCGATTGCGGATTGCGGATTTTAGATTTCGGATTTAAGAACTCAGATTTTTAGCAAATAAGTTCTATGATTTCAAGAGGAAAAACCAGGTATTGACGCAAATTCCCTTCTCATATATTCATTTCATAGAAGATTCAAATATCAATTAAAACAGGTCCAGTCTGAAAAAATGAATCGGTTTCAAATATTTGTAATCAGAGCGATCATCGGCCTGGTGGGCGCCGTCTTTCTTACGCGATGGCTCTATGGCAAAATCGATCCCCTGTACATCGTGGGTTTAGCCATCATATTGGTCGGATTGGCTTATTTTTCCGAATACCTCCGGAAACGCCGTGAAAAATAATCGTCAACGCTGAGACGCAGAGGTCGCAAAGAAACTTATTTTTTCCCTTGCCGCTGGGACGCCGGCAAGGGAAAAGCAAAGCGATTCTTCAATTAATTTTACAATAGATCAGATCTTAATTACCATTATCTAAAATATCTCAAATTGACATAGTGTAATTTAGATTTGCTCCTGTAATTAATTATAAAAGCAACACAAGGCTGTATTATTTTTTTGCAAATAATCTTCCTTTAAAGGCGCCGCAGGCTGATTGTTTTTTGTTTTCTGGTGTCTCAGCAGAGAACAAAATAAAAAGGGACTCAGCGCTCTCTGCGCCTTTGCGGTGATATAATAAAGAAGGAGTTTCCTCAGTGAAACAGATTATTCTGGGAACCGCCGGGCATATCGATCACGGTAAAACCAGCCTGATTAAGGCGATCACCGGAACCGACACCGACCGGTTAAAAGAAGAAAAAGAGCGTGGGATCACCATCGAACTGGGTTTTGCCGCTCTGGATCTGCCCAGCGGGCAGCATCTGGGTATTGTGGATGTGCCCGGACACGAAAAATTCGTAAAAAATATGGTGGCCGGGGCCACCGGAATCGATATCGTTGTGATGGTGATCGCGGCCGATGAGGGGGTCATGCCACAGACCCGCGAGCATATGGAGATATGCACGCTGCTGGGTGTTCAGCACGGTATGGTGGCCGTAACCAAAATTGACATGGTCGATGAAGAATGGCTGGAGCTGGCCCTTGAAGATATCCGCGATTTTGCCAGGGGGACCTTTCTGGAAGAGGCCCCGATCGCACCGGTTTCTTCAGAAACCCAGCAGGGAATACCCGAATTTATTAAGGCCCTGGATGAACTCGCCGCTAAAATCCCCGAACGGCCTCCAACTGATTTATTCCGGTTGCCGATTGACCGAGTCTTTACCATGAAGGGCTTTGGCACGGTAATCACCGGCACCCTGATTTCCGGCCGGGTTCAGGTGGGCGATGCGATTATGATATATCCTTCGGAAATCAAATCCAAAGTCCGGGGGATCCAGATTCACAACCAAAGTGCCAACGAAGCTAAAGCCGGCATGCGAACCGCCATTAATTTCCAGGGGCTCGAAAAAGCAGCCATCAACCGCGGTGAAGTGTTGTCCAGGCAGGGTGCTCTATTGGCAAGTTATATGGTAGACGTTTCTTTGCGCTACCTGGCCAGCAACAAAAAGCCCTTGAAAAATCGAACACGGATCCGTTTTCATACCGGCACCAGCGAGGTTCTCGGCAACGTAATTTTGCTTGATCGCGATGAACTTTCACCCGGTGACGATACCGTGGTCCAGCTTCGTCTCGATTCACCGGTGTCTTTGGTAAAAGATGACCGATTTGTCATCCGCAGCTATTCTCCTATTTACACCATCGGCGGCGGTGAAGTATTAAACCCGATTCCCGTAAAGCACAAACGTCTCAAATCCGAAACGATTGAAAGCTTAAAAGAACTGGGCAATCAGGAACCTGAAGCCGTTATTGCGTTTCATGCCGAAGCTTCAGGATACCGGGGGGTTTCCTTTTCGCATTTAAAAATAATGACCAATCTGGCCGACAAACAGCTGGAAAATATCCTTCAGGGTTTATTGTCGAAGAAAATACTCATCCAGGTTGACAAAGAAAATCGAATCTACATTCACCAGGGCGGTTTTGAAAAGCTTAAAAATGACACCCGGAGCCAGCTTGCCGATTTTCATAGCGCCAACCCCCTCAAACCGGGCATGTCAAAAGAGGAGCTTAAAACCAAGTTCCCGTCTTACCTGACCGCAAAGCTCTATAATCTGACGCTGACCCAGATGATCAAAGAAAATGAAATCGTTCAGGAGGAAAATACGGTGCGCCTGGCCTCACACGCCATATCTCTGGGCGGCAAACAGGCTGACATCAGAGATAAGATTCTGGATACCTACCAGAAATCAGGGCTGCAGCCCCCCTATTTTAAAGAGCTCGCCAAATCTCTGGATGCGGATGCCAACCGGGCCCGGGATGTTCTTCTGCACCTGGTCGATGAAGGCTCTATCATAAAGGTGAAAGAAGACCTGTACTTCCATGTCAAGGCCATCAATGACCTGAAAAATAAGCTGGTTGGCTTTCTTGAGGCCCAGGGTGAGATCGCCACACCGCAGTTCAAGGAAATGACCGGTGTTTCGCGTAAATATGTCATCCCGCTGGCCGAATACTTCGATTCTACAAATGTGACCTTGAGAGTGGGCGATGTTAGAAAGCTGCGCAAGGGATGATATTCAGAATGATAAATTTTGAAAACCGTAATTTACAAATCCTGGAATTATACCACAGATTGCTTCTTGCCGCGCTTATTTCCACATTTGAAAATAAAGTATAAAAAAAGAGCAATAAATTTCCAATCATTTTAGTCTAATCGAACACCTTTTCATCGATAAATCCCTCACCCTTGAAAGCTATGTTCAGCTTTGATATCCAGATATATCACCATTTTCAGAATCCTCATATTGATTGACCAAAACCCATTAATTTGGGTATACATCCATATTAAACAAATTCTGATTCTCTCTTCAAACTGACCCGAAGCGATTCCCCATTCGCATAATTGAATTTGATTATAAATCTGACTTTTGCGTTTCTTCGATGAT
>JASFIU010000403.1:0-4766 GCA_050122495.1 Desulfobacterales bacterium
GTAAAAGGTCTAATTCGATAACCTGGCCCGCCATGGTAAAAGGACCCAGCACCCAACCCCCGATGGCAAGATTGCCGCCGATGCGGGATTTTAAAATATCATAGGCAGCGTCAACCATGGGCATGCGGCCTTTGCTGAGATAATCCTCCGGTATTTCGACCTCATCGAAATCTCCCCACTTGGTCGGTACGGTCGGGTAAAGAATATCCTCGGAGCCATCATAGAGACTGACACCGCGGCCCAAAGCCTCGGGGATGGTGCACATATCATAGGGGATGACCACGGCATCGAAACCGAACATCTCTGCGGTAAGCATTGCGGATCGCGCCAGGTTTTCGGCCGACGTGTGGACCTCTGCAAACCGGATGCCCATCTCATTGATGGCTTGAATGGCAACCATGCCCATCCCGCTGAAACAAGGCATGGTATCGACGGGCTCCCGATTAAAAAGCCGCCTTACTCTCTCTTTGGGGGTTAGTTCGGACATATAATGCTCCTTTCAAATCTTTTTGAGATGGATTCTAATTTTTTGCATCAAACTATTGCAGTGGTTTCAGCTGATCCACGAAATCGGGAAACAGCTTGTAAAGGGGGTGCCTGGGTTCTTTGGGCAATTTTTTGGTTTCGGCGAAGACCGAGGTGGCCAAAAAAGCATCGGCCATTGCCACCGCCGGAAAAATTCGGCTTGCGCCGGCCATGGGGCCGGAGAAGACCATGTCGTGATACATAAAAGCGGAAAGCGCCTCCAGGGCTGCATCTGCTGCGGCCCAACCCCCAAAACCCCAGAGGTCTCTTGCCTGTGTCCACATATAAGATCCGTTACTGGGCGCACTGGCCGCCGGAAATCCCCATTGCGCTTTTACCATGCGATTGGCGATTCCGCACAAGGCCGTTGCCGGGCCGTTCATCACCGAAGTGTCTACAAAAATACTTTCAAACTGCGCCCCCACTTTTTCGATGGCGTCCAACAGTCTTTGGGTGCCCGTTATACGGCCGCTGGGCATCTGATCCTCCTGATCAAAGGCGACCAGCAAAACATGCTTGACACCTATTTGTGAAATTTCGCGGATCTCGGTTTCGATGTCTTTTTCCCAAACCGTCAGACTGTTATAAAACATACGATCCAGCAGCCCTTTATCCGCGCAATATGCCGCAGCCTCCAGCTTGGGCTTCAAGACCCAGGCATCAATACAAAAGGGCATCTCGGTCACCGACGTTAAGAAATCGATGAACGTTTTAAATTCCTGGCCGGTGTTGGCCACAATGTCGGCCATTCCGGGGATACCCGTTTCAGCCGAAAGTTTATCCTGGGTTCTGAGAAGCCCGGCGGCCCGCGCCTCATCAAATCCTTCCTTGCGTTTTCCCTTAAAAACGCGGTCGCCTTTCTGGAAAATAGAAGAACAGATCACCGTGGGGTATTCTCCGGGTTGCCCGCCAAACTTTACACCGCCCACTTCACAAACTTTTTGTTCGGTTTCAAATGTAAACATATCAATCCTCATGCCTGGAATCTGAAGCTGTAAGCAACGCATCTAAAAACTAAGCGTTCCCTGCGCCTCGGTCGCAAGAACGATTAAGTTCATCGCTCCTGCTGCCTTAACCTCAGGAAGCAGATCATCTACTTTAATATTTTTATTGTCCATTAAATTGAATCGTCCACCGGGAAAATCAAAATCGGTGGTTGTTGTTGATATCAAAAAAACGACCATAAATGAAGCGCGAAATTTTGCTTTTTGCAGTTTGAATTTCCACCCATCCAGTTGGGGACAGGCCTAAGGAAAAAGATTTATGGCGTGATTGGGTTTTGCGGGAAGGGGTTGCTCAGCGCAGGCAGGTGCGGCAGGAGACGGCCTGTCAAAACCCTGAAAGCAAAATCATTTCATTTCACCGGCTGAATTTCTGATCCGCTACCATCCTCCGATAGAAACCAGAAAAAATAATCCCGCTTCGGCGAATTCCGTCATGGCGCCCAGCATATCACCCGTGATGCACCCCATGCGCTTTTTATAGAAAAAGAGGATGAAACCGATGATAATCGCAAAGCACAGGTTTAGCCAGAGCGCCCTTAATCCTAGGAGCAAAGAAAGCCCAACGGGCAATAGCAGGCCCCAGAAGTGCACCCATGTTAATTTTTCATGAAAAAAGGGTTTGCCGGTGCCGTCGGGGCGGCCGTAGGGCAAATGGCGCATGCCAAACAGGATTCCGGCGCGGGCATAGGCAGGGATCATGATCAATATGAGACTGCGATGCGCATCCAGGCCGGCAATCCCACCCCATTTTAAGGCCAGGCCGAACAAAATTGCAACCAATCCCATGGTGCCGAGCCGGCTGTCTTTCATGAGCTCGAGTGCTGTGTCCGGGGAACGGGGCCCCAGCAGCCCGTCGGCCGTATCGCCCAGCCCGTCCAGATGAAACGCCCCCGTTAATACCGCGAGCAAAATGACATCCAGCAGGGCGGCCACCGGCGGTGTCCAGAACCTTGTAAAGACTGAATCAAAAAGCGCTATTATCAATCCCAACAGGATGCCGACCAGTGGGAAATAGGGAACCATTTTCGGTGGATCAAAGGATTTCGCTTTTCCCAGCGGCAGTATGGTGATGAATTGAAGGGCTGAGATTAAGTTGCGCATAAGCTTGCTTCAGGTTTTTAGCCTTAAATAGGTTTCAGGTGTCAGTGTTCAGGTGTCAGAAAATCGATCTTGAAGATGTTGGGGAGTATCAGATTCTGTGTTTCACCGTTCGTCCTGTGTTTCCTGACACCTGACACCTGAACACCACTAAATTCAATATGAATGAAAAATGAAATGTAATATTCTATTTAGTTGCCTTGTTACTACCCCTTGACCGTTACCGGAATGCCGGCAACCATCCAGATCACTTTGCCGGCGGCTTCTGCCACGGCCTGGTTGACATGCCCAATGAGATCCCTGTATTGCCGGGCGAGCTTGTTATCCGGAACGATGCCGGTTCCGACCTCATTTGAGACCAAAACAATGGGGCAGGTGGCTTTCTCCAGGGCCTCTATTAATCGGGCAATTGGAGCCCCTAATTTTTTTTCGTCAGCGGTCTCCATCAAAAGATTGTTCGCCCACAGGGTCAGGCAGTCTATCAGCATAATATCCGCACGGCGGCTGTTTTGCAAAATGGCCGCCGGCAGGTGAAGTGGTTCTTCAACCGTTACCCAGTTTCGACTGCGTTCCCTTTGATGCCTTGCCACCCGTTGCCTCATTTCATCATCTTGCGGCACACAGGTCGCGATAAAAATTCTATTCTCGGCGGGCGCCTTTTCAGCGGTTTCCAGAGCATAGCTGCTTTTTCCGCTTCTGCAACCGCCAATCACAAAAATGATTTTGTTCAATTTTTATTTTCCTATTTAATTTATAGATAATCTTTTTAGATCTTCATTTTAAAAGGCAATTGAATACTGGAACAAAATCAATTGCGGATTTTAGATTGCGGATTGCGGATTTGAACTTCAAATGTGTCACACATTCAAAATCCGCAATCCGCAATCTGCAATCCGAAATCTTATTGTCTCCAATACGCCATTTAATGGATTCCTCTGCAACTGAAGATATTACGTTGATTCCCTATTTGTTACTAACCTGACGATGCTTTCCACATCCACATGATTTTCGAAATGTTCCGCCAGCAGATCATATTCTTTGTTACGGGCTTCAAGGCCGCCGATATGGCAGACGTCGATGCCGCTTAAACCGATATGGCCAAGCCAGGATTTCAGAACGGCCGGGTTATTAAATAATCCGTGAATATAGGTGCCCATGATCTTTGAATCGGCAGATACACACCCATCTTCATCCCGGCAAGGTTTCTGGTTACGCTTTGTGACACGAAACAGCGGCGAACCGGCTTTTCTGATCGTTTGACCCATATGAATTTCATATCCCGCACCCGGCAGGCCATCCCAGGAAAAATGCGTCAGGGTGGTCGTTTTGGGTGCTTTCAATATGGTTTCAATCGGCAGCAAATTCATTCCCTTGCTGGAGCCGGGTTGGCCTTCCAGACCGCCGGGATCTTGCACGGTCTTCCCCATCATTTGATACCCACCGCAGATTCCGAGCACATGGCCGCCGGTGGCAGCATAATCGCTTAACCTTTTTGACCACCCCTTGGATTTGATCCAGCTCAAGTCAAATCGCGTATTTTTTGAGCCGGGCAGAATAACGGCTTTAAACGCTTTGAGATCCTGGACTTTTTCAAGGAAGTACACTTCCAGGTTATTTAAGGCCAACAACGGATCAAAATCCGTGAAGTTGGAAATATGTGGTATGCGAATGACTGCTACCGCCGGGTTTTGACAATCTTGAACGTTTACTTTTTTGGGGTTTTCAATGACGACGGAATCTTCGGGTTCAATCTGGATATGGTTATACCAGGGCAGCACGCCGAAAACCGGCTTTTGTGTTTTTTCCTCGATCCAGCGAACCCCCTCTTTAAAAAGATGGATGTCGCCCCTGAAACGATTGATGATAAACCCGCTAACCTGAGCCCGCTGGTTTTCCTCCAGGCATTGTAGGGTGCCGATGATCTGGGCAAACACGCCGCCACGATCAATATCGGCCACCAGCAGAACCGGCGCATGGGCATAGGCGGCCACCCGAAGATTAACAATATCATGAGATATCAGATTCACTTCTGCACAGGAGCCCGCCCCCTCCAGAATAATCAGTTCATATTCCTGACGTAAGCGGTCCAGCGCGCCGCAGGCTTCTTTAAAAAGCCGCAGATTGTCCCCGTGAGCGGCT
>JASFIU010000404.1:0-4749 GCA_050122495.1 Desulfobacterales bacterium
AGTTCCAATTGAGAACTATTCTTGAGGAGGCGTGGGGTGAAATTGATCACAAATACAGGTACGTACGCAGTCGAAATGGTCTAGCTTTGCCCGAGTATATACACACAGGCTTTTATAATTTAAGCGCCTACCTTCAGGTCGCTGCTCTTCAGGCAGAGTATTTATGTCGCCTGGCCGAAGCGCATAGTCGAAAGAAGACCGCCAAACTTAAAGGGAAACAAGAGACTCCGTCTGTAGACGAGGTCAGCTCAATTGATGTTGACGAGAATGAGGCTCGTCAGAAACCATTAGCGCCTTCTGTTGAGATGTATCTTGAGGAGATTTTAGGGTTTAAGATTACGCCCAGAACGCTAATTTACATCGAAAGGCGGCTCGATGAAGTTGGTTTTGTAGAAAAGCAACACGAAATACTTCAGAAGGTGTTTACAGAAGATCGGATACTTGAATTTAAGGCCATTTTTCGTGAAACGCTTGGTCGTATACCTTTTTCAAACAAGAAGGAAAGGAACATTGATGTAATAAATGCTTTAAATTTTGCCATTTTCGACAAGCTCCAAGGGAAAAGGGTCGCACAAGAGGGATTGAGGTCCGTTTTGAGATGGAGAAAGGAGCGTTCAAAGTGTTAGTATCTCTATATGGCGGATTTTTTTCTTAGACGCCCCGGTTCCAGATCATATTTAGAAATTAAAGGCCTTACGCAACAACTGTTCGATTAAACAGAAAATTTCGGATGCATGTTATCGAAAATTCATTAACGGTATTGCCATTGAAAAAAACGTTATAATCAATTGCTATGAAGTCATATATTTATGGATGAACTGATACTACTGACGGATGGGAGTGTGAATGCTCAGTCAAAAATTGGATATGGGGCTTACCTCGCAGTATCTGAACGTAGACTTTCGTTGGATTCACTGAGGACACGCGTGAAAGTGAGACGATTTGAGCATACGTCTTCAACGAAACTGGAATTGCAAACATTATTATGGGCGTTAAGCGATATTCAAGCATTGGGCCGAAGGGTGATTGTGTATACGGATTCTCAGAACATTATGGGGTTACAGGGAAGACGTGATCGGTTTGAGCAAAATAATTATCTTTCAAAGAGAAATAAACGTTTCAACAATTATGACCTGTATCAGGAATTTTATAAAATGATCGATCTGTTGGATTGTGAATTGGTTAAAGTTCGTGGACATCAGGTATCGAGTCATAAAGATGATATTGACAGGCTTTTTACACTTGTGGACAGAGCCTCGAGGGATGCACTGATAGGAGATAATCGGTGACCTGTGATTTTCAGCAAGCCGATTGACACAACCAGATATATCTCCGGGAAGAAATGCCGCTTATTTGAAGCGTCAGGCAATGTGCAAATTTATAATTTATTACAAAAGGAGATCGGTAAAATGAATATCTATGTAGGGAATTTGTCGCACGAGGTCACCGAAGAGGACTTACGGCTGGCTTTCGAGCCATTCGGGCAGGTTGAATCCGCCGCCACTATAAAAGACAAGCATAGTGGTCAATCAAGAGGGTTTGGATTCATAGAGATGGCCTCTAAAGCTGAAGGGCAGTCTGCAATCGATGCCCTAAATGGCACCGAGTTAAAAGGAAGAACGCTTAAAGTGAATGAGGCTCGTCCTCGCACCGAAAGACGCGGTAGTGGAGGAGGATACGGCCGCGGCCGGGGAGGACGAAGTGGTGGTCGAGGAGGCCAAGGTGGCGGCCGAGGTGGATATGGCGGTGGTCGAGGAGGACGAGGGCGCGGCAGATGAGGACCAAACGGAGACAGTAGCTTCTAATCATCCACATTCGACACACTCCACCAGGATTGCTAAAATTTAGCCTAAAAAGCCGCCCAAGATCGACCGGAAAAAGCAGTGAGCTTTTTCCAGCAGCTTAGCTTTCCATCGGTATCTGCTATTTATTACAGGTTTCTAATTCGTTTTGTGAAATGACCCCCGATCAGCGCAAGCTGATCAAAGTTCCTTGAGGGGGTTCGTGGCTGATTCCAACATAAATTCGAATACATCCGGATGACAATAGCGGATGCCAAGCATGGTCATATTTGGCCATTGGTCATATATGACCACATTATTGCGCGTATTAATGCTCCTACGACCATTCTCTTTTATAGAAATATTGATATAATATCAATTAGTTAAATTTGTTTGAATTGAACTCAGTCTGCTTGGCACGAAGTTTGATATTATGACTTCTGACCTGTGTTAGCCCATAGCAAGGAGTTTCATAATATGAATGTTCTTCTCATTTACCCAAAGTTTCCCGATACGTTTTGGTCTTTCAATCACGCTTTAAAATTCATTCGAAAGAAAGCAGCATACCCGCCGTTGGGCTTGCTCACCGTTGCGGCCATGTTACCAGATGAATTTCAAAGACGTCTGGTGGATGTTAACGTGGAAGGCCTCACCGATGATGATCTCTCATGGGCAGACCTGGTCTTCATCGGAGCAATGGCCATTCAACGGAACTCAGCCAAACAAATCATTGCCCGTTGCAAAGAGACAGGCTTGAAAGTCATCGCAGGGGGACCGCTATTTACTGCCGAACCGGATGCCTTTGATGAGGTGGATCACCTTGTCCTTGACGAGGCTGAACTGACATTGCCATCGTTTCTTGAAGACCTGGAAAACGGTCATCTAAAAAAGATTTACAGGGCTTCTGGGTTCTGCAATCTTCGTCACACCCCGCCTCCTGCTTGGGATCTGATCGATATGAAAAAATATGCCTCTATGAGCATTCAATTTTCCAGGGGCTGTCCATTCAACTGCGATTTTTGTAACGTCACGGTTCTCTTCGGCCACAGACCTCGACTGAAGTCAACACAACAGGTGATCGCAGAACTGGATCTTATGTATGATGCGGGTTGGCGCAGTAACATTTTTTTTGTGGACGACAACTTTATCGGAAACAAACGGTACTTAAAAACGCGGCTACTACCCGCCCTGATCGAATGGCGCAAAGATAAGAAAGGCTGTGTATTTTTTACAGAAGCTTCGATAAATCTGGCCGATGATGCTGACCTTCTGGACATGATGGTCAAGGCGGGTTTTGATTCTGTTTTCATCGGCATCGAATCGCCGAATGATGACAGCCTTACCGAATGTCAAAAAATTCAAAACAAGAACCGCGATCTTATTAATGATGTAAAAATCATGCAGCGCGCCGGTTTACAGGTTCAGGGGGGCTTTATTGTCGGTTTTGACAGCGATAACCCGTCAACTTTCCAGCAACTTATCGATTTTATCCAAAAAAGCGGCATTGTGACCGCAATGGTGGGACTACTCCAGGCGCCACCGGGAACTCGCTTATTTGATCGCCTGAAGAAGGACAACCGTCTGCTGGCCAAGATGATCTCAGGAGATAATGTGGATGGCACCACCAATATTGATCCCAAGATGGGGCTTGATCAGCTAATGAACGGCTACCGTTATATCATGGGACATATCTATTCCCCCAGGCACTATTATCGGCGTGTGAAAGTGTTTCTCAGAGAATTTGGCGATTCTAAGGTAGGCACACGCATAGATTTTCAACGATTTTTGGCGTTTTTCCGTTCCAGCATTCGACTGGGAATTCTGGGCAAGGAGCGTTTCCATTACTGGTATTTAATGACCTGGACCCTGGTGCGCAAACCCAGGTTGCTTCCCCTGGCCATCACTCTTGCAATATACGGCCATCACTTTCGGAAGATATGCGAAAACCATATTCTTTAAGGCGCGTAACAAATTATCCTTTGAAACTTACAGACATTTGCCGCAAATAGATATAGATAAGGATTGATGATGAATGAATTTATTGAATTTTTTGAAAGCAAAAGGATCGAAAATATCAAAAATTTGGCTATTTTTGTCCATAATTTTCTGCAGGAGCCAACAATTTTTTCCGATTTGACTGAAGTTGAAAGAAATGAAATGGAACAAAAATTTGATGAAGCCCTGGCTCTCTTCAAAGATTAAAAATAGTAAACCTGATGAGATTTGAATTCAAGGGGGCACGATATGCCTGATAGTTTTGTCTCGACAACAATTAAAAGGACCAAACCAGATTGGTATCACACCATCGGAAAATACGAACGGGCTCATCTTCGAAAGGCCATCTGGCAGCTTTTAAACACCTTCATTCCCTATTTTTTAGTGTGTATTCTGATTTATTTAAGCTACATAGGTGGTTATTCGTACTGGATCATACTGTGCCTTTCCATTTTAGCAGCCGGACTGTTAGTTCGAATCTTCATATTTTTCCATGATTGTGCGCATCAATCTTTTTTTACTTCCCGGAAGGCCAATACCGTTTTGGGATATGTATGTGGAATATTAACTTTCACGCCTTATGAAGAATGGCGAAAGTCCCATGGATGGCATCACAATACTTTCGGTGACCTTGATCGTAGAGGAATAGGTGATGTTTGGACATTGACAGCAGAGGAATTTCGCTCGGCGTCAAAATCAAAACGATTTTGGTACAGGTTATTTAGAAATCCCTTTGTTCTTTTGTGCTTAGGCCCTGCCTATTTATTTCTTGTATCTTATCGATACCCCCACAAAGGTTCTAAGAAACGTCAGAGCAATAGCGTTATTTTCACTAACACCGCCATCGCAATTATCATACTGGTCGCAAGTCTAACCATCGGGTTTAAAGAGTACGCTTTGATTCAATTTCCGATCATTTTCTTTGCTGGAGTAATTGGAGTATGGCTATTTTACATTCAGCATCAGTTCGAGG
>JASFIU010000405.1:0-4728 GCA_050122495.1 Desulfobacterales bacterium
GTAGCCTGCGCAGCCTGCGGTCGTTTTTTATGCGCGTTGTGTGACGTTGAGTTCAATGACCAGCATCTTTGTCCGGTATGTTTGCAGAAAGGCAAAACAAAGCGCAAGATTAAAAATCTGGAAAACCACCGGGTATGCTATGATAAAATCGCTTTATTTATCGTCCTGATTTCGATGCTGTTTATTTGGCCGACCCTTATTTCAGCACCGATCGTTCTTTTTATGGTCATCCGTTACTGGAATGCGCCCCGCAGTATCATTCCACGGACCAAGATTCGTTTTATACTGGCTTTCGGAATTGCCTGTTTGCAAATTGCCGCATGGGCTCTGTTTTTCGGAAACCTGATATCATCATAAAGGTCAAAAAGATGCTGGAAGGCTTGGATGCTGGGAGGCTTGAAAGGGTGAATTATTCTTTGCCTACAAGCTTTTTAACCTCCCGGCTTTCAAGCTTATTTTTGTGATTGTTAAAAAGTTATTGGAAAAACACCAAGAAATATGCAGAGAAAATAGAATTTTAAATAAAAATGACCGGCGAAATATCAACATACCAAAAGCTGCCCGGTAAGAAGAAGGGATTTTTAATCGGGCACCATACCCTCTGGCAGGGTTCCGACCATCTACTTCAGATATACTCCCGATTGGGTGTTGAAGATTATAAACGATTTTACTTCAATGACATTCAAGCCATCATCGCCCGCAAAACCGGGATGGGAATGGTTCTCAATTTCGTTTTAGGCGTTTCAACGATATTGTTCGGCATTTTTGCCGTCACTTCCGAGGGCGGGTTGTCCATTTTTAACACGATCATCGCCGGGGTGCTGCTGCTCATATGGATCATTCATTTTTTAAGAGGACCTACCTGTGAAACTTTTCTTCTAACCGCTGTTCAGACAGAAAAATTGCATTCACTGCATCGATTGAAAACCACCCAACCGGTGATGAATCGTCTCAGAACGCTGATCGAAAAGCGGCAGGGGCGTATCAATCCAGAGACCTTTGCGCAACCATCCGCGCATCCGACCACCCTTCAAACCCGAAGGACCACAGCCGGCGCAAATGAACGGATCCTAAAAGCGCGAAAGTCTGAAAAGGGAAGGGTGCATTTGGCCTTATTTGCTTTATTACTGGCTGATGGTGTCTTTATCGGTTTTAGTTTCTTTTATACCCATGTTGCGCTGTCTTTGTTAAGCACCGCGGTCAGTATGGTGATGGGCATCTGTGTGATTGTAGCTCTGGTCAAGCAGCACGAAAGCAATTTAAAACAGTCGCTGCGCACGATGACCTGGGCTGCCCTGGGATATGTCTGCTTCTCATTTGTGGCCGGTTATGTTGTCAGTCTAACGTTAACATTCAAACATCCCGAAATCTGGCAGAATCAGTGGGAATTGTTCAAGCTGCTTTCCAGCATATCTCCCTGGGAAAGCCCCATGCTGATGACGGTTAACATTATCGCTTTAGGTGGCGCCATATTAATCGGTATCCCGGGGCTTCTCATGTTAAAAAATCCTCAGCAAGTCAATTGCCAATCCGCGGCTATGCAGACAAAAAGAGCCCCTGCTTCTACCCCCAAAAGGATTTCCTAATGGAAGATCTGCAGCAGCAGCGATGTTTTAATCATCTTTTTCGGGAGGCGGTTGCCCGTTGTCCGGAGTGCCGGCGTTATTTTTGCCGCGAATGTGTAACCGAGCATGAAGACCGGGTGTTATGCGCCGGCTGTCTGGGCAAAAAAATCAATCCGGACGCTTCCGATCTAACCCGCTTCAGCCGGTTTTCCCGGATGATTCATTTTTTATTGGGCGGAATGCTTCTGTGGATATTCTTCTATTACCTCGGCCAAATGCTGTTAGCGCTTCCGTCCGCATTTCATGAAGGCACGCTTTGGGAGTTAGGGTGGTGGAACACACAATGAAAAGAACGGCGAAACAGCATCGCAAAAGTGCGATTCTCCTTTTGGAAGAAGCCGTGCATGTATTGCGGGAGGCACCATTATTTTTGCTTTCCAGTTACTATATCGGCACGCTGCCGTTTATACTGGGGTTATTTTATTTTTGGGCCGACATGAGTCGCAGTGCCGACGCCTACAGTTATCATGCGGTTGCCTCCCTTGGCGTTGCCTTGCTGTATGTATGGATGAAGTGCTGGCATGCGGTATTCGCTGGCCGGGTAAAGATGACGATTAGCGGGCAACCGGCGCCGCAATGGTCCTATCAGCGGATATTGTCACTTGCCGCCAGCCAGACGCTGATTCATGCGACCGCTTTTTTCATTTTACCGCTGGCCGCCTTGATCGCCATTCCATTTGGCTGGTGCTACGCGTTTTATCAAAATGTTACGGCTGAAGCGGGTACAGAATTAAATGATCCGAAAGCATTATGTAAAAAAGCATGGTTCCAAGCAAAACTGTGGCCGCGGCAAAACCATATTTTGCTGTCGGTTTTTTTTGTGTTTGGAATCATCGTTTTTTTAAACATAACCAGTGCCATTTATATCCTGCCCCATCTGTTGAAAAAATATCTTGGGATTGAATCCATGTTTACCTTGAGCGGATCGCATGTGATCAACACAACCTTCTGGGTGGTCGCCATCGGTATTTCCTATGTGTGTATGAATCCGCTGGTCAAAACCGTCTATGTGCTTAGGTGTTTCTATGGTACGGCCTTAAAATCAGGAGATGATCTCAAAACCGAGTTAAAAGGCCTGATACCCGGCCGCACAGGGATGGTTGCGGGTTTATTGCTTGTGGCCTTATTTATCACCAGTCCCGGACCTTCAGCGGCGAACGAAGCGGCTTTTACCTCACCTGAGACACTGGACCGTTCAATTGAAGAGGTAATGGCGCAACGCGAGTTTACATGGCGGATGCCCAGGGAGATAACAGCCGAGAACCAAAAAGAACCCAAAGGACCGATTGCCTCGGTCGTGGCGTGGATCGTCGATAAGCTGGGCAAAGCGATAAAGGCTATCCTAAACTGGATTGATAAACTGATCAATTGGCTGATCGATCTGTTGCCCACCCCTGAGCATCGGCCGTCGTCGACGGATGAAAACTGGATAACATCCGTGCGGATGGCTGTTATCGTGCTGCTCATCGGGCTTTTGTGTGCGCTGGTGTATATCCTGTGGCGCTCCTGGAAGCGACGGCAGAACGCTCCGGCTGAAATTGCGGCAAGCGCGGTTGAATCCATCCCCGATCTTGAAGACGAAAGGACCACCGCCGACGATTTGCCGGTAAATCGCTGGCTGGAAATTGCCCGCGAATTAACCGAAAAAGGATCCCTGCGTCAGGCCATCCGGGCTTTCTATCTGGCAATTCTGGCCGATCTGGCCGCGCATGAGCTGATTACGATTGAAAAATTTAAGTCCAATCGGGAATACGAAATTGAGCTGCACCGTAGGGCCCATCAAAAAGAAGGGCTCTTGAGCGCTTTTTCCAAAAGCAGAGATGTTTTTGAACGCGTTTGGTACGGCATGTACAAAATAAGCAGGCCCGACCTGGACCATTATGCTGCAATTCAAAAGAGGTTGATGACGATTGCCCAAAGCTAATCCCATACGAGCTGTCGTTTTTACGTTTATCGTTCTGGCCTTTTTGCTCGGAACCGTCAAATTGTTTCTGTTGCGTTTTGAGGCCGGTGACGTATATCCGGCCTATTCATCGTTGCGCAGTGATCCTGTGGGGAGCCGCGCATTTTACAAGAGTCTGGAAAATATTAATGCATCCGTGGTGAGCCGTAATTACCAGACTTTAAAGAGCTTGAAGTTTAAGGAACGCACGGCCCTTTTCTATTCAGGTATCGCCGTAATGGATTCGGAATCCGTATCATCGGAGTGGCTTAAGGTGTTTGATCGGTTAACCGATAAAGGCGGCCGGCTGCTGCTGTCTTTTTTACCGGTTGAGAAAAAACCGGCGGATTGGCGCATGTCCAGATGCGCACGAGCGACTGAAAAAGTCAAAGATGAAAAAAAAGCCCATCCAGAAGATGGGCCTGATGCGCCTGAAAATCTTTCCGGGCAGGACCTGGTCGAAAATGATTCTAATCCTTCCAGCAATGATGATAATAAACCGCGGCCGGCTGCCAGCGGTCAAACTTCGGATTCCTTCGACAATTGTATTTCATTAAAAGAGCAGTGGGGATTGACCCTAGCATTTGCCGATAAACCTTCGGATGCCGCCGTTAACCGCAGTGATGATCTGTCTCAAAGCCACTTCAAAGGGCTACCCGATTCAGTTTCCTGGCATACGGCGCTTTATTTTGACGAACTTGAAGACGTCTGGCGCGTCATTTATGCCGCCGATGAAAAACCGGTCATTATCGAAAGACCATACGGCAAGGGCAGTCTGGTGCTTGCGGCGGACTCATTTTTTCTGAGTAATGAAGCCCTGCGTTCCGAACGTTACCCGGAACTTTTAACCTGGATGATCGGTGAAAGCACATATGTCGTCTTTGATGAAACCCATTTCGGGATTTTAAAACATCCCGGAGTCTTAAGCCTGATAAAAAATTATCGTTTCCATTGGTTTATTTTTGCTGTTGCGATTCTTGCACTTTTGTTTATCTGGAAAAATTCGGCTTATTTTGTGCCGCCGCTAAAAAACAGCCGGTCACGCCAAAGCAAAGATTTTGTCTCCGATCGCGAAGCGACGCAGGGTTTAATCAGCCTGCTGCGGCGTAATATTCCAAAGCGGCATTTGCTGCAAACCTGTGTACAGGAATGGGAACGCAG
>JASFIU010000406.1:0-4720 GCA_050122495.1 Desulfobacterales bacterium
TTTGGACCGCTGAAGATTTCTTAAAATACGCCAAAGATTGTAAAATTTGCCTGTTCACCTAGTTTGTAATTTTAATCACCACCAATGTCATATCGTCTTCAAGTTTAACGTCTTTCTGAAACCGCTTCAATGAATCCAGAATGGCGTTTTGGATGTCGTCTGCAGTTTTTGCGGCATTGCGGCGGATGATTTTGCGAATCCGATCCTTGCTGAACATCTCGCCTTTTGGATTGCGCGCCTCCCAGATTCCGTCGGTGGCGATCGTGATGATTTGTCCCGGCGCAATTTCTTTTTGCGCTTCCTTAAACTCAGTATCTTCAAAAACCCCCAACGCCATGTTGTTGCCGCCATTAAGGTCGCTAAACGAATCTGTATCCGGGTCATAAATCATCGCGGGTTCATGACCGGCATTTACCCAGCGCAGGGACTTATTCGATCGTTCGATCTCGGCATAAAATAATGTCATAAAGCGGCCCGAGTCTTCGACGTCTTTTGCCAGCTGCCGGTTTACATCTGAGACGACCTGATCGATCTGGCCGAAAGCAGAACACCGCTGCCGGATGAGGGCCCGCGCCGTAGCCATTAGAAGCGCCGATGGAATGCCATGGTCCGAGACATCTCCCACGACCACGCCGATTTTGCCGTCCCGGGGATTTCCGACCTCCAGAAAATCATAATAATCGCCCCCGGTTTCATCGCAGTAGATACTTTTTCCGGCGATATCCAGCCCATCAATTTTCGGATTCGCTTTTGGCAACAGATTTTGCTGTACCTCCATCGCAAGCGAAAGCGCCTGGCGGACACGCTGATGCTCCCGATCCAGGGCGGCCATGGCCTGTTCTCGGCCGCGAACAAAATACCTGAGGAGAACAAAAACGATCGCCGATACGCCCCCGATGTTCATCACAAATGAAAAAACGACAAGGGTATTCGGAAGCCTTGCCTGCTGCCAGCTGCTGCCGCCGGTTTGAAGGCCTGAAATAGCCATTAGTAGAACATAGGCAACAAACCAGGGAATGGATCGGGTGGTACCGGCAAACATCAAGGCACCGATGGGTGAAAGGATCGACCACAGGACGACCGCACCGGAAGCGGTCAGGCCGCCGAGACTCCACTGGAGTATAAAAGGCAGGACTAAAATGAGCGTCAGCTGGCTGCGGCAGAAAAATTTATAATGTTTTGTTTTAAAAAAATACAGCAGACTTCCCGCCGAAATGAAAGAATAGCTTAAGGGAATACTGCCCGACACCGGGAGGCCGACCAGTAAATATCCAAAGCCCCAGACGAGCCCCGCAACGGTGTAAATAACAGCTAAAAATATCAGAACAGCCTTGCGTAGCCGTTGTTCTTCAGTGTCCGTTTCGTGGCTGCCCGCTTTTGATAGGCGCTCGATCCAGCGATCAATTAATTTTATTAATTTATCCAAAACGCTGATTAAATCTCCTGCTAAATTCCTTTTTCAAGGAGTCCCATCTAACTTTCATTGGGCTCAAATCATAGAGTCTTATCGATCCAGAATATTACAAAAGGTTACATTAATTTGACTTTGCGTAGCCCCTCAATTGAGCGATTGTCGAGGTTGCCGCTCGTAAGATCCCGTCCAAGCGGGGAGCAACAAGAATTATAATACAAAATCATCCATGTTTAAAAGTGAAACGCTTATTTTAGGTATTCGTAGTATGCCTTGCCACCACAGGCCAGACAGGTCGGGCCAAAGTGCAAGGGGTAAGACTCACCGCAATCCGGGCAACGGCCGGTAGGAACCCGTTCTGAATTTTTAAGGGCCTGATGTAGCCGCACCGGTTGATGTGACACTAGATCTGAACCGGCTTTTAAAATGTCTTTGGCCAACTGTTCGAAGACCGGTTTTTCTCCAGCCGGCTCAGATCTTTCGACCCAGCTGTGTATCAAAGGGAAGTTAACCAGGGCGTCATAATTCAGCCAGGCGCGAATTCCGGCAAGTGATTTGCGATCATAGGCGGTCAGGGCAAATTTCCCCCAATCCAGGACCTGAAGAAAACCGTTGCCAATGGTGCAAGGGGTCAGCAGTTGAACAGCATCGGGTAAGCAAACAACCGTTTCGGTGACCACATTTAGATAAGGTGTGGTCCCCACTTCCCGGAGCGCGTCCTCGATCATCAAAGCCCCAACAAGAATACCGGGGGAACGATAGCCATGAAATTCCTCCATTTGGACGACAAAATCTTCAAAATTGAGGCCTCCGATCAACCTATCGGACATAGTTTTTCCCCTAAACTATAATGCTTTGGACTTATCCAGAACAAGGTTAAAGGATCCATTTGAAATGATAGCATTAAAATCCCGGGCTGCAAACGGTAGATTGTCAACTGCTGATTTTTCGAAGGCGACCTTTTTATATTTTTTACGAAGGGCTTTGTGGATTTCTTTTCTTTCTGTATCTGTCAAAAATGGCTGCATTATTAAACTCCTTTTTGCAGTATCCTGGATTTAATCTCTGCCATCCGGATCAAGAACTGATCCGCCGGTAGAAAATCCACCAGCCTCAGATCACCGCGCTCTTTTCCCTGATGGTCTAAAAACACAACTGTGGGTACGCCTTTGACATCATATTGTCTTAATAAGTTTTCATGGATCGGATTGCCTTTGCGGGTGAGGTCAACCTTTATCATAACAAAATCTTTTTCAGCCTGTTTGACGATTTCAGGATCATGAAATGTTACCTCATCCAGCTCGCGGCAGGGCGCGCACCAATCAGCATAAAAATCAATGATGACCGGTTTTTGTAGACTTTGTGCTTCCGCCAAGACCTGCGCTGAGTAAGGATGCCAGCTGACACCGGGGCCTTGCATCACCCGTGAACCGACAAGAACGGTGGCCATGATCAGGCAGACCACCATTGCACCGGTTCTAAGGCACTCAAATCCTCGGGTTTCGGCGCGAGTCTTGCCAAACCAACCCAGGTGCAATGCCGCCGCCAAAATAGGAAACGGTAATCGGAATCAAAGGGTAGATACAGGGTGTCAGGTTCAGGGCGATGCCGCCCGCAAATATGCCTAAAAGGGTCCACAACATCGCCCAGCCGTGCAATAATCCTGGCTGTTGGGGTGTCAGGGTTCCTTCAGAAAGTCCGGCGGGGGAACTGTCTACAGGCAGGCCCCTGGCATGCCATTCGGGATAGCCCAGGGGATCACGAAAGACATTTTGATAGCCGAGTTTTACGGCCACCCGGGCCGCCGAGTCGCTGCGGACTCATGCCAGCCCCGCTCAGTAAAATACGATTAAACGATTTTTATCCGATCCTAAAGATTTTTCCAGGACCCCTTTGCTGCGCCAGCGCGACAGCCAGGTCGGCTCCATGGGGAAATTCACGGCCTTTTTGATGTGGCCGGTACGGTATTCCCATTCCTGGCGTGTATCGACTAGTAGCAGGGATTCCGGCTCCGCCGTGTATTTACGGGATAATTCATCCGTGGTTATCAGCTGGTAACCGCCCTGTCTGGCTTCGGCTTTGATATCATCCCAGGTGGGTTCTTGTGGGGGGACGACGCGGTTGGTAAAGCAGAAGGCACCCATCGTGATTATCACAGATAGCAGGGCGAGAAGCGCTTTGATGGCATTTTTCATTGTTTATTATCCAGTTCGTTAATCCGTATGCGCTTAGATGAGGTATTAAGTATCGTTGCTATTTAGCTTCCTGACGCTCGGCAATTGGAAATCCCATGGCGCGCAAGTCCTGGATTCCCTCTTCAAGGCGCACAGCCTGGAAACCTCTGGCGCGCAGCATCTCGACAGCTTCAATCGAAAGAACGCAGTAAGGACCGCGGCAGTAAGCCACGATCTCCTGGTCCTGAGGTAGCTCGGTCAAGCGTAGCATTAGCTCTTTTAGGGGGATGGATAAGGCTCCAGGAATATGTCCGGCGTTGTATTCTTCCACCGGGCGGACATCCAATACGGTAACCGCTCCTTCGTTTACCAGCTGTAGGAGTGCATCCCGGTCCACCGGTTTCATTCCCTCTCTTCCCTCCAGGAAGCGACGCTTGATCTGCTCGACTTCTGCCAATTGACTTTCAGCAAGCACGCGCATTGCAAGGAAAAATTCACAAACGGTCTGATCTGCGAGTCGGTAAATTACAAACAATCCCTCTTTTTCGGCCTCCACCAGGCGAGCAGCACGGAGAATTTGTAAATGCTGGGAGGCATTGGCGACTGTCAGGCCCGACTCCCTCGCCAGAACCTCGACCGTGCGCTCCCCCTGGCAAAGCAGATCTAACAATTCCAATCTTTTAGGACTGGAAACCGCTTTTCCAATACGGGCAAACTGTTCATAAATCGCATCCTTAAAAGCACGGCTTGGATTTTTCATTGCATTCTCCTTTAGTATTCAATAGATTAATTGAATACTAAAATAAACTTATGGCTTTATCAAGAAAAAAATAACGTAAGTTAAACAAATGTGAGGTCAAAGGGTTATAGGGAAAATTTAGAATTCATTAAGAGAAACCGGAAAGGTTGGCAAATAGTTGTGCAATAAATTGAAATTTTTAAAGATTTTTGAAATCTGACATCAGGCAAACTTTCATAGATTTATGCTTCTTGAATAAGCTTTGTGATGGCATTAAAAAGTTCTTTAACCAGGCGATCACCCGTACGAAAATGCGATTTGTGTGCCCAGCTATCCTTTAACTGATGCATCCAATAAGCCGGCAGGGGCGCTGTGTTTGTCCATTCAACGCCGGCT
>JASFIU010000407.1:0-4698 GCA_050122495.1 Desulfobacterales bacterium
GATATACACCAACAGAAAAAAAGGCAGGGACAGAAATGACCCTGCCTTTTTTGAATTCTATATTCGCTGACGGCATGTCGCCCAAGGCGGACTCCCCTCAGAGGAATCCTCAGGATAAGCATTTTACGCTCCGGAATTCAGGTTTTTGCCGTGCGATATGTTTGCTAAAACGTCAGTTTCAGTGCTTGTCATATTTACTTTGCCACGCTGCAACACCTCCTGTCCCACGTTGTAGCAATATTCCCTAACATTCTAAAATTATTTATAAAATAACTTTATTTTTTAACAAAAAAACCATTGACTTTGGCTGCTTTCTTGACTATGTTAGACCCTTTCTTGACCCAGAGAGTCGAGAAACTTCTCGACCTAAAAAGTCAAGAAAGATCCCTGCCTAATCCAATCGGAAATAAATTTGTATGGCCATTACGCCTAAGAAAAATCAGTATGCGTTGCGGGCAATTTTTGAGCTTGCCAAGCACATGGGGAAAGGTCCCAAGAAGATATCTGAAATCGCCGAGGCCCAAGCCATCCCTATGAGATTTCTTGAGGTGATCCTTGGACAGCTCAAAGGCAGCGGATGGGTTGACTCGAAACGCGGGTTTTACGGCGGATATGTTTTAAAATGTTCTCCTAAAGATATCAGTGTTGGCGATATCCTGCGATTTATGCAGGGATCCGCCAGGCCATCTGACTGCGTCGCCTGCGTTTCAGAGGGCGGTTGCCCCTTTGGTGGCGATTGCGCCTTTGCGCCGATGTGGAATAAAGTCGACGCCGCTATGTTCAAGATTTATGATGAAACAACTATCCAGGATTTAATCAATGGGGAAAGAGGAAAAGGCCAAGTTCAAAAGACCTGATGATTATTAACAACTTACTTCAACTACATTTATGTTAAGGACCGGGGAGATGAAAATCGGTAGATTACGGCTAAACCTGACAATTATCCTATTTCTCATATTTAGCATTTCAATTTGTCTGACCGGCACCGGAATTTACGGGTCCAAAGGACCGTCTGAATCCGCAGTTCAAAAACGGGCAGACATCATTCGCATTGATTCCATGCAGGCATTTGGCAGACTGGAACGGCCGCCGGTGACGTTTCTTCACCAGAAGCACACGGAAGCACTGGCCGAGCAGAACAAGGACTGCAGCGCCTGTCATCTGGTTGAGAATGATCGCCTGGTCCCCAAGTTTATGCGGTTAAAGAACACTGCCAAACAAGAAGTGATGGATATTTACCATGCCAATTGTATTGCATGCCACCAGGAAACGGCTGCCGCCGGGACCAAAAGCGGGCCGGTGGTTTGCGGTGAGTGCCACAAAGACAGGCCCGACCTGGTTTCCGTATGGCAACCGATCGGCATGGACAAATCTTTACATTACCGGCATTCGAAAGCGCAAAACGAAAAATGTGAGCGCTGCCATCACCAGTTCAATGAAGTTACCCAGAAGCTATATTATGCTGAGGGCAAAGAGGGCACCTGCCGCTATTGCCATAAAGACGTCACTGAAGAGAACCGGCTTTCATTGCGACTGGCGTCGCATCTGGCCTGCATTGACTGTCATAGCAAAACCCTGGCGAAATCTGATGACGCCGGTCCGGTTACCTGCGGCGGCTGCCACGATCCTGCCGAGCAAAAGCTAGTTGAAACACTTGAAGTGGTGCCTCGCATAAAGCGCAACCAGCCGGATATGGTCTTTGTGCGCTCCACCAAGTCCGGGCTCAAGAATTTAAATCCAGCGACCCGCATGAACCTGGTGCCCTTCAATCATAAGGCCCATGAAGATTATAATGATACCTGCCGGGTTTGCCATCACGCGAATCTAAACGCCTGTGTCCAGTGCCATACGCTGCAGGGCACCAAAGAAGGCAATCAGGTAACGCTCGAAGCGTCGATGCACCGTCTTAATGTAGAAATGAGCTGTTTGGGCTGCCATGATTTGAATCAGCGTGACCCCAAATGTGCCGGCTGTCATGCGAGTATCGCCAGGACGAGACAGCAGGATCCCAAAGCCTGTCAGTCCTGCCATATGGGGGATGTGACCCAGGTTTCCGAGAGCATTCAAAATGCCGAAGAAAAAGATGTGGTTGCCAGGATGCTTGACTCCCGTAACCCCGTAACGCATAACTTTGCTGAGTCGGATATACCGGAAACGGTCGAGATTAAGACCTTAATGGACCAATACGGGCCGGTCAAGCTGCCGCATCGTAAAATTGTTCAGACGTTGTCCCGCAATATTCAGGATAACAAACTGGTTCGCTATTTTCATCAAGACGAAAGCACGCTCTGTCAGAGCTGCCATCATCATAGCCCGGCGACCAAAAAGCCGCCCACTTGCGCCAGTTGCCACGGCCAGCCCTTTGACGAAAGGGATCCGTCCAAACCGGGCCTCATGGCAGCATACCATCGCCAGTGCATGGAATGCCACAAGGCAATGGGCATTGAAAAACCGGTGGCAACCAATTGTGTCGCTTGTCACCAGAAAAAAGGATAGAATCTATATCATAAATGCATTAAGGAAAGTGCACTAAAGTTTAAAGTGATCTAAAGTGACTAAAGTTAATGAGTTCCATCATTTTAATTAATAATGAATGCCGGAGCGCAGCGACACCTTAACTTTAGGCACTTCCAATTTTAGTTCACTTTAGGCACTCTTTTCTTTGTGATTTATAACGTCATCTATATTTTTGAAATAGCTTCTGACGAATTATTTGCAGTTTGAAAAAGAAGAGGTAACTATGTCGATAACACGCAGAAAGTTTCTTGGCTGGTTGGGTGCTGCAACTGCGGGCACGACCCTGGGCAAAACCGCCAGCGCAGCTTCAAACAAACATTTTAGCGGTTATCCGCAGAGTATCGGAGTGTTGTTTGACAACACACGTTGTATCGGGTGCCGCAAATGTGAAGAGGGATGCAACACCGTCAACGAGCTGCCGGCTCCGGATTTGCCCTTCGATGATCTTTCAGTCCTGGAAAACAGACGCCGAACCACCGCAAAAACTTACACCATCGTCAATCGCTACGACACGGCCAGCAATGTCAATGTCAAGG
This sequence comes from Desulfobacterales bacterium, assembly GCA_050122495.1. Lineage (GTDB taxonomy): Bacteria > Desulfobacterota > Desulfobacteria > Desulfobacterales > JAHEIW01 > JAHEIW01. Next base: position 3,054 of record JASFIU010000407.1, read on the forward strand.
GGCCGCTTTACCGCAAAGTACAGTGCAACCATTGCCTTGAGCCGGCCTGTGCCTCAGCTTGTTTTGTAAGCGCCTTTACCAAGACGCAAAAAGGTGCCGTAATTTATGATGAATCGGTTTGCGTGGGCTGTCGCTACTGTATGATTGCATGCCCCTTTGAAATCCCGACTTACGAATACGATAAAGCCCTGGAACCGCGGGTGATGAAGTGCACCCTCTGCTATCCGCGAATTGTAAAAGGACTGCTTCCGGGCTGTGTCGAGGCCTGCCCGACAGAGGCCCTGACTTTCGGTAAGCGCACCGAGTTGTTGAAGACCGCCCGGCAGCGGATCTCCAAATTCCCGGATCGGTATGTGAATCACATTTACGGCGAAAATGAAATGGGCGGTACCAGTTGGCTGTATCTGTCCGCGGTGCCTTTCAAAGAGGTCGGGATGCGCGAGGACCTGGGTATCACCCCGGCACCCAAACTTACATCCGGCGCCCTCAGCGGGGTGCCGATTGTCGTGGGTCTGTGGCCGGTGCTGCTCACCGGCATCTATGCCATTTCGAAGCGCAAGGAAAAAATTGCGAATCAGGAAACGGCCGAGGCAGTTGCAGCAGCCGTTGAGCAGGCCAACGAAGAGGCTAAGGCCAAGCATGCCAAGGAAATGGAGCAGGTACAGAAGTTAAAACAAAAAGAAATCGAAAACGCGGTCAAAAAGGCGCTGGACGAGGCTGCCAAACCCAAAGAGGAAGAGGCTTCCGACGCGCAACCGGAGGAAGCGGATAAGAAGCCGACCGAGGAGGATTCCTGATGTCTGATGAAGTTGCCACCACCGGCAAATCTTTTTTAACTCCCTTTAATGTGATTGCCGGAATTATTGTCATATTGGGATTAATTGTCACGGCCCTGCGCTTTACAGGCGGCTTGGGCGCGGTTACCAATCTGTCCGATTATAATCCCTGGGGGATATGGATCGGATTTGACCTTCTGGTGGGTGTCGCTCTGGCAGCCGGGGGATTCGTTACTTCAGCGGCGGTCTATATTTTTGGGATGAAAAAATACCATTCGGCCGTCCGACCGGCAATTCTGACCGGCTTTCTGGGCTATGCCCTGGTCGTTATCGCATTGAATTATGATGTCGGCCGGCCCTGGCGTCTGCCTTATCCGTTTATAGTCCAGCAGGGCACAACCTCGCTGTTGTTTGAAGTGGCAGCCTGTGTGGCGCTTTACCTGACGGTCCTCTTTATTGAATTTTCACCGGCGCCGATGGAATGGCTGGGTCTGAAACGGGCGCGCGGTCTGGTGGTTAAACTGACATTGCTTTTAACCATCTTCGGGGTTATTCTGTCTACCCTCCACCAGTCATCGTTGGGCGCGCTGTTTTTGATCGCACCGGCAAAGCTCCACCCGCTATGGTATTCACCCTATCTACCGGTGTTTTTCTTCATATCAGCGATCATTGCCGGTCTTTCGATGGTCATCTTTGAGAGCACCCTGTCCCACCGTTATTTTGCCGATAAAATGGATGAATCGCATATGAAGGAAAAAGATACCGTCGCGCTGGGGTTCGGCAAAGCCGCCTCGCTGGTCCTGGCCGGGTATTTTATCGTCAAGGTGATCGGCATATCGGAAGCCAATAACTGGCACCTGCTGGGAACC
>JASFIU010000408.1:0-4697 GCA_050122495.1 Desulfobacterales bacterium
GTTGTCGAATATATATATTTCAATTGGGAGCGGAATAAGGGAATAATGGAATTTTGGAATGATGGTTAATTCGCAGGGCTTTTGAAGGATTTCATCAATATTCAAACCACTATTCCATTGTTCCATAATTCCAACATTCCTTTTACGATTATTAGATGATGGACTATTTGAGATATTATCGTTTCTAAATTTACGAATAGTCGAATTAAATGATTAATTTTGATTTTCTTCCAGTTGTTCTATGAATGCTTCTACATTTGTTTTGGTCTGCTCATCCGAGATCATGCGAAGATCATTCAAATCGGCATTGATCGTTAAACTCGGAATCCCCGTTTTTTGCTCAAGACGTTGCGGCATTCCGTAACGGCAGTTGGTATTATTCGGACAGGTTTTGGCATCGTGATAAATGATGCCGTCGACATTGAAAAGTTCCAGCATTTTTGCAAAGTAAGTTTCCTTCTCGGTATCCGAACGAACAATAAACAGTTCCGTATAGGCTTTGGCCATCGAGGTAAAGGGGTCGTTTTCATCTAAGTCAGAAAAAATCCAGCTACTGCAGTAAGTAGATGCCAACACGTTGGCTTTCAATCCGGAAAATAGCTGCGAATGAGCACGCAAGCGCCCCCATACAGGCATGCCATCCCAGTAAATCCTGAAACGCTCATCATCCAGGGCGCCTTCACCGTTTTTGATGCGATCTTTTAATTCAGCCAGCAGGATTTTGTAAACATCTATCGCTTTTTGGGTTCCCCTTCCAACAACTGCAGGCCCCATAAGCGTGGTGCCGTCAAAAAAAGTAAGTGGAGATGGCTTTATGGCCGCCGTTTCAAGCACCTGTTTCCACAATTCGGAACACTCGCGCGATAGGGCAACAACAGCCTTTAATTCAGCGAGATTAAATGGTCGGCCGGAAACCTTCTCCAGAGGTTTAACCAGGGCCTCCATTTGCTGTGCAACCGAAGAAATATGCGCATCAGTGACCTCGCCGATATTTCGATGGGTATGTATCCCCAAAACCGGTGCTTCGAACCTTTTGCCGTACCATGAAAACCAGTCCTGCACGTCCCGGCACTGATTCGTGTTAAAAACCAGTACATCGGGCTTTGGAATGCTTTCGATTCCCTTATAAACCGTGCTCAGCGGGGTGACGCCCCTTAAGAAAGCACCGATATCCGCTGTCAGATACGAGCAGATATCCGGTGAGTAGCCCAGGGCGTTGGCCTCCGGAATAAGTTCCGTCGCCATCCGGGTGGCACCCAGCATCGCAGCGTGGGTTTCAGGAAAATAGACTAGAAACCCCATTGCCCGCAGTATCTCAGCGGGCCCCACGCTGGTGCACCATGCGATCTTGGGTTCGCCTTTTTGGGATGCAGCGTCAAGTTCGTAATAGTATTCCGCCATGAAACGGCTGATATCGGACGCCGCTTTTAATTTTTTTCTGATAGGTTTTTTTTCGTCAGACATAATATCGCCCCACATTATCAGACTTTCCTCTATCCAAATTCAATCAGGTGTCAGGTTTCAGTGTTCAGGTGTCAGAAAGATACATGAGAATAAAGTACGGCAACAGAAAACGGATTATAAAAGCTGGAAGATGAGACATTCTATCTGACTTCTGTTTTCTGTCTTCTACCATTTGTTTGCTGACACCTGACACCTGACACCTAAATCCTTAGGATTTATCCTCCATCGCATACAGTGCTGCACCGATGGCGCCGGTTAATTGAGGGAAATCCGGGACCAGGATTTCTCTTTCAATGATCTCCTCGGTCATTTTAACCATAAATGGATTATGGGCAACCACGCCTCCGGTCATGACCACTTTTTCAGTGAGGGAATCCATCTCCAACACGCGCTTAATCATCGAAAAGTAGACCCCTTTGACGATGTCCGCTAATTTCTTGCCATGCCGGATATTTTCAAGCACTTCGGTTGCCGAAAACACAGTGCAGAAACTTCCCAATTTTACCATATTATCGGATTGACTGGCCAGACGGTCCATCTCGCCCAGGTCGACGTCCAGGCGCATGGCCATCTCCTCCAGAAAGGCGCCGGTTCCGGCCGCACATTTGCGGTTCATTTTAAAGCCGGTCCGTCGGCCCGAGGGGTCGACTTTGATAACTTTATTGTCCTGCCCGCCAATATCAATAATCGTACTTGCAAAGGGAAAGTAAAAGAAAGATCCTCTGGCGTGACAACCGATTTCTGTTTTCGTATCGCCAGCAAAGGATACATTCTTTCTGCCATAGCCTGTCGCTATCGTTTGCTTGATGTCAGCCTTTTTTTGGCTTGCCATCTTTAGAGAGGCGGCGAGACAGAAATCGGCGGTGGCCGCAAAGTCCGTACCGGATTTTTTAACGGCATGACCGAGTAGATTTTTATCGGTGTCAAGGATGGCAACTTTTGTCCGTGATGCCCCCACATCGACACCTGCATAGACTTTTTTTGAAACCATGGCTGTTAAATTGGTTAAATTGGTTTAATTTGTTCTATTTATTAAGATAAGGTGATAGACAGGATAAACAAACCAATAGAACCAATCTAACCAATAAAACGATTCCTTATGCTATTTCGACTCCACTCCTTTTACCAAAGCGCTCAGGGTGTGATTGTAAGGCGTATCGGTTCCGGTTCGTTCACCATATTCTACGAATTTGCCGTTGATGTAATCAATCTCAGTGCGGCGGTTGGCTTCGATATCCATCAACATTGAAGGTTTATGATCACCCGCACTTCCCATGTATTCCATTGCATAGGTATAAAAATCCCATCCCAGGCTAATTTCATTTGCGCGCGCCACCTGGATGCATTCTTTTACCAGCGCATCAACAATCCGAAAAATAATCGGATCGTTCATGGCGCGCGACATTGTCAGGCCGGTGACCGCACATACCGGATTCATACAGGCATTCATAACGCTTTTGCGCCAGACCATTGAAATGATGTTGTCGGTATGTTCGGTGGTGAGTTTGCATTTGCTCAACGCCTGGGCAATAGCCATCGCCGCGTCTCGGGATTTCGGATCGAGTTCCTGAATGTAATGGGGCGGGTGGTGAAACGGTATTTTGACGTGAGCCGGTCCAACCAGGGCACACCCGTAATTGACGACCGCCCGCATCACATCAGTCTTGCCCAGAATTTTTGCAAGCTCCAGTTCGGTATCAATTCCGTTTTGCCAGCTGACGATCGCCATGCCCTCACGGTGAAAGCCTTCGATGGCCGATGCAATCAAAGGGAGGGCGTTGGCTTTGACGGTGATGAAGATGACATCCGGGTTTATGTCAGCCAATTCATCAACACTGGCGCACGTCCGGTTGACTTTTTGTTTGAGGTTTTCGGCGCCTTCAAGAATAATTCCACGGTCTACTGCCGGGCCGAGTAATTCAGGGAGCACATCGCAAAGCGCCACTTCATATCCACCCTTGGCAAGAAAGCCGGCAACAATACACCCTACTGGACCTGCGCCAACCACGGCAAATGATTGGGGACTAAATTTAGATGCAGCACTCATATCCTACCTCCCCGGGTTTGTGTTTTGATAACGAAAAGAAATATCGTAAAATCGCTATACTGGGTATAGCTGTGATATTTTTAGAGGAAAATACGAAATTCGAAATCAGAAATCCGAAACAAATTCGAATATCAAATGACCAAAATCCAAAAAACTGTTTTGGGCATTCGAATTTAGAAATTTGATCATTGTTTCGTATTTCGAAATTCGATATTCGGATTTTGTCTAACGGTTACCTCTCTTGTTTGGGACGTTCGTCAATCACGCGCACTGCTTTACCTTCACTGCGGGCGATGGATTTTGGATCCACCAACTCCACGTTAACGCCGATACCCATCATGCCCTTGATATGGCCGGCGATTTTGCCTTCGATTTCATGGCGTCGGGTTTCACCGGCATCGTAAACTTCTTTTTTGCCTTCCACCTGAACACTGAGATGGTCCAGGTATCCTTTTTTGCTCACCACCAGCCGATATTGCGGCTCGACCTCCTCAATTTCCAGAAGCAAGGCCTCGATCTGCGACGGAAAAACGTTCACACCGCTGATAATCAGCATGTCGTCCGAGCGGCCGTAGATTTTATCCATCCGGATAAACGTTCGGCCTTCATGCCCGGGCTCGCGCCACAGGCGCGTCATATCTTTGGTACGGTAACGAATCATGGGCATGGCGCGTCGCTGCAGGGAGGTAAAAATCAGCTCTCCTTTCTCACCTTCCGGCAGGGGCTCTAACGTTTCCGGATCGACGACTTCGGCCAGAAAATGGTCTTCATTGATATAAAGGCCGTTTTGATCGGCGGCATCATATGCCACGCCGGGTCCGCTCAACTCGGTTAAACCGTAGGCTTCCATGGCTTTAATGCCCATTCGCTCTTCTATTTCCTGGCGCATGGCACCGGTCCAGGGTTCGGCGCCGAACACCCCGACCCGCAAAGGAAGTTTTTTAATATCCACATTCATTTCTTCGGCTCTTTCGGCGATGGTCAGGGCATACGAGGGTGTGCAAAAGAGCACATCTGATTTAAAATCCTGCATGATGGTGATCTGGCGTTCGGTCATTCCGGCGCCGGTGGGCACTACCGTGCAGCCAATGGCCATGGCTCCCTGATGGAACCCGAGGCCACCGGTGAAAAGGCCGTGCCCGTAAGCGTTTTGAACCACATCTTCCTTGCGGACTCCGGCGGCATA
>JASFIU010000409.1:0-4690 GCA_050122495.1 Desulfobacterales bacterium
TAAGGCGTCATGTTTTTAAACTCGACCCCTATTCCACTGCGGTTCACCTGTACGATCTCGCCTTTAACCTTAAGGGGTTTATCAATGCCCGGCATCGAAAACGACAGGAGGAGTTCTTCGCCAACAAACAAAGGCCTCTGAGTTTCGATAAAGACGCCTTTTTGACTGATATTCTTTATCGTATTTGTATACACACGATCATAGGTCGCATAGCTTACCGGGATCGAGCATGTTTTGCGTACAAACGCACGCCGTTCTTTTACCAACAACTCCTCGGCATATTCCAGAAGCAACAGTTGCTTTTCCTCAGATAAATTTAAAATAATCTGGAATAATTTTGGAATGACAACGTTGTATTTTTTTAATGCGTCTGCAGGAGGACTCATATAAATCTAATTATAATGAAAATTAAATTGTTAATAATTCAAATAGTTGTTTAAGTTTATTAAAGTTTATATTTAATATAAGAAGCCTCAAATAGTTGCTTATAATTGAGCTCCAGAATGCGCTCAATAGAAGGCTGAAAACTTCCCCATCCCCGAAGCAAGGTTGCCAAAGACACTGGATTCAAAAGGTATATCGGACCATTTACCGAATAACTTTAATCTTATTTCGATCTTTTCCAATTAACCAAGCAGGGTGGTTTCAGCATAAACTGAAAAGAATGGACCGTGGCGATGGGCGAAGCCTTTTTAATAAGTAAATGCCATGATGTCTTATTCCAATAGCATCATCCTTGTGTAGTTTGCGCGCTGGCGGCACATTCATTTTTACCCAGATCCATTATCTCCTGCTCTTCCGCATCAACTTCCAATAGACCGGCGTTGACCTTACGAATCTCCGCATATACTTCCGGTTGAGCTCGCATGTTGTCCTTTATAAACCCGGTGAAGGCATCTTCATTTTGGATGTTGTAAATATCGGCGTTTTTATTTTTTATGCTTCCCAGAGTGTCTGAAAATATTTGCGACGCGTTCGCCTCGCTCCAGTCCATATAATGGCCCGGCAAAATAACCAGATCATTCGATAAATCTGCAATTTTGGTCTTAAGCGTATTATACAGCAGTTTGGACCATTCCTCGGCCCTGCCGCCCAGATCGGGACGCCCGATCGATAAAATAAAAACGGTGTCGCCGGTAATCAGGTACTTATTGTCAATCAGGTATGAAGTGCTACCCGGTGTGTGCCCCGGCATATGCAGCGCTTTAATTTCCGGGCCGCCCTTGGAGAATGAGTAAATCTGTTCATCGATAACCTGCTGATATTCAAAGGCCGCATCTTTAAAATCGTCTACATGTCCGAATATATTCGCACCACTATCGGCGGCTATCTGCTTGCTGCCGGAGATATAATCGGCCTGCAGATGGGTCTCGAAGGATTTAGTTATTCTGGCACCATTATTCTCAGCAAAATTTTGATAAAAGTCCGTATTGCGGGATGGATCAAATAAAACCATTTCATCATTGGATATGAGTCCGTAACTGCAAGAGGCTTTTCCCGGACGGATAAACTGAAAAAGCTGATAATCATCATTGGATACCACCTGCTTTGGCGCCAGCATATTTCCCCAGGTTTTGATTCCGCCTTCCAAAAAGCGAACATCTTCGAATCCATGATTCATCAGAATTTCGCCGACATATTTGGCGGAACCTTCTTTGGCACACACAATCCGCACTTTTTGAGCCCGGGGCACTTTGGCCACACTCTCATCCTCGTGTTCAACAAATTCCACATAGGGAACATTGACCATTTCGGAAAGAAAGGGGCCCTCGACTTTAAAACGGTCAAATTCTTCATTCACTCGAACGTCCAGCAGCAAAAAGTCTTCGCCTTCACGGGTCACCCATTCAAAAAGATCTTCAGCTTTATAAGATGTGGGTTCCATACATTCCTCCTTTTTATCGGTTGGGCCCGTTTCCCGTTATCGTGCGTGCCGCTTAAAAATCAGACATTTATCTTTTTTTATCGGGCAAAACCGGCTCAACGGGCTAAACTGGCCAACCTATTGTGATTTTTTTATTTGAGAACCATAAAAATTAAATTCGTTACATATAATTATAAAATCTTTGCGACTTTGCGTCTTTGCGTGAGGATTCATCTTCAATCTTACTTCCCCTTAAACCGCGGTTTTCGCTTTTCTAAAAAAGCCGCTTGACCCTCCTGCATGTCTTGACTGAATAGTGATTCTTTAAACAGCAACTCGGCTTCATTTATCCGGATTTCGTCCAATTGATTGGATTGCAGCAGCCAATTCATGACTTTTTTGATGCCCTTTAGCGCCAGCGGCGCATTGGCGGCAATTTCACCTGCTAAATCATAGGTAAACGCTTCTAAGTTTGCCCTGGGGACAAAATAATCTACCAGACCGAGTTCTTTGATTCGGCTTCCTTGATATGCACGGCCCGTAAAAAAAATCTCCTTGGCACTTTGCAGCCCAATGCTCTGAATAAACCGTTGCAATCCTGCCCAGCGATATACCAGACCTAGTTTCGCCGGCGGCATCCCCATACGAATGTCCTCGGCACCAACGCGCAGATCGCAGCAGATCGCTATTTCGCAGCCCAGGCCGAAAGCAAAGCCGTTTAGCATGGCAATAATTGGAATTGGGAGGCGCATAAGGCTTTCTAATAGAGAATCAACCGGATCCAGGGTTTTTAGCCTTGCATTCAGATCCCCTTTGGAAGATGTGGGCAAGGACCCGATATCAAAACCCGCGCAAAAGGCTTTGTCCCCTGCCCCTCGCAGAACTACCGTGCGAACCGCATCATCTTGAGCCAACCCGTTTAAAGTAGAATCGAGCAATTTGACCATTTCTATAGTAAGGGAATTTTGTTTTTCAGGCCTGTTCAGTACCAGTGTGCAGACATTATTTTTTTTCTGTACCAACAGAAGTTTTTTATTCACAAATCACCTCCGACTTGTTCAAAATTCAGGTAACAAATGCTGTAGTGAAGCCATGCTTTTATAGTTGACCCCGGGCAGACAATCAACTGAATTCTATCTCATGGGCGCATTTTAGAGATGAGTTCAAAAGGAAATAATTGACACCTTTATCCTGTATACAGTATACAGATTTAACACTTCGTCACCCGGGATTTAAGACAATCATCATAAATTCAAAGTTAAATGTAGATTGTTACGCGTTACGGGTTGCGAGTTGCGTGTTATGCACCGTAGATTATGGTTTTGAATGATTTTATCCGCAACCGACTCGGCCGAGCTCGTCGCGGGCCGGAACTCGCAACGCGAAACCCTTTAATTTTTTAAAAAAGGATACACGACTATGACCGATGCCAAAACACATCAGAGTGAATTAGAAAGGCTGGCCTCGCTCGAGGAACGCGCCGAAAGCGGCGGCGGTCAAAAGGCAGTCGATCGCCAGCATGAAAGAGGCAAATTAACCGCCCGGGAGCGTCTGAACCTGCTCTTTGACTCGGGCAGTTTTGTGGAGGTCAACAAATTGGCCGAAAGCCAATCCAGAGACTTTGGCATGCAGGAGAAAAAAGTGCCCGGAGATGGCGTGGTAACGGGTTATGGAACCATAGACGGCCGGTTGGTGTTTGCCTACGCTCAGGATGTCACGGTCCTGGGAGGTTCGGTGGGGACTATCCACGGACAAAAAATCTGCAGCATAATGGATGAAGCCATAAAAGTGAGGGCCCCTCTGGTGGCTTTGAATGACTCCGGCGGCGGCAGATTGCACGAAGGCTTTTTTGCTTCCCGCGGCGTCGCCGGCATGTTTTATCGCAACACCGCCGCCTCGGGCCTTATTCCTCAGATTACCGGCATGATGGGCTCCAGTGCCGGAGTGGCCGTCTATTCACCTGCATTGACCGATTTTATTGTGATGGTAAAAGGTAGGAGCCACATGGTGATCACCGGACCCGGGATCATCAAATCGGTTACCGGCGAAGATATCAGCTTAGAGGAGCTTGGTGGCGCCAAGGTCCACAGCGAGATCACCGGTACCGCCCATTTCGTCGCCGACAGCGATGAAGAGTGCCTTGAGGTCATCAAAAAACTGCTTGGCTATCTGCCCTCGAATAACAGCGAGAATCCACCGATTGTGGACACCGGCGATGATCCGGACCGAATTGATAAAAAACTCAAGGAAATCGTGCCGGCTAACTTTAGAAAATCCTATGACATGCACCAGGTCATTGAACGGATTGTCGACCGGGGTACTTTTTTTGAAATTCTGCCGCGGTATGCCCTGAATATTATCATCGGATTTGCCCGGTTGGATGGCCATGTTGTCGGAATCGTTGCCAATCAGCCGCGAATAAAGGCTGGATGTCTGGATGTCGATGCATCCGACAAAGCCGCCCGTTTCATCCGTTTTTGCGATGCTTTCAATATTCCCCTGATCAATTTTGTGGACGTGCCCGGATATTTCCCCGGTGTGGCCCAGGAGCATGCCGGTATTATCCGTCACGGCGCTAAAATGCTGTACGCTTATTCGGAGGCCACCGTACCTAAAATCACACTGGCCTTGCGCAAAGAATACGGCGGTGCCGTGATGGGCATGTGCTGTGTCGGCATGGGCGTCGATTTGATGCTGGCCTGGCCCATCGCCCAGCTGGTTGTCCTCGATACAGCCGCAGCAGTGGATTTGATATTTCGCAAGGAAATCAAAGCAGCCGAAAATCCGGAGGAACTTCGACAACAAAAAATCGAAGAATATGACTAT
>JASFIU010000410.1:0-4690 GCA_050122495.1 Desulfobacterales bacterium
TTTTTTCACTTTAAAAGAACGATATGATAAAGGGCGCCAGTAAGTACCCAAATGGGAGTCCGATAATCAGAGCTAAGGCTGCATAGATAAAAATTTTCCCAATCGTCTTTTTTTTAATAACGGCAACTAAAGCCGTTATGATCGAAACGCCAAGCGCGACAATAGCGATAACCATTATGTCCATAGTTTTTTGCCCTTTTGCTGCTTGAATGTCTGTCCGCAGACGCCTTTGTCAATTATCTATTGACAGTCCGTTGATTTTTTACTTTTGTCAAGTATAAGTTGTAAATCGAGAAAATTGAATCCGCACCAGTGCATCAGATTCACGTTAAGAAAATGTTATTAAGCTGTTTTATATAGTCCCGTATCGCGAAAGGCTAAGACCATGACGGGCTTACCATCAAAGACCGCGCTCATTTTTGCTGCTATTATAATAATGGTATCATTATCAGGGGGAATACGTGCCGAAATGACCGAGAAAACAGTGAATCTTCCTAAAACGATTGGTGTTTGGACCAGACCCGACCGGGCCCGCATCGTTGATTCAAGCAATATTTTTGACTATATGAATGGCGCAGGGGAAATTTATTTAGCATATGGTTTTGATCATCTTGAGGTTTACGAATACGCCGCTGCAGGTCAGCAAGGCGGCATCCTGGTGGAAGTGTATGTTATGAAGACCTCCAATGATGCGTTTGGTTTACTATCAATGGATTGGGGCGGCGAACCTGTCGCTATCCACGCTTTGCCGTCATCTCAAGACAATCGCACTGTCGCACCTCCAACCAGAGCCCTGTACGGTGGGGGGCTGTTGCGCATGCGGGCTGACACGATCTACGCTCGCGTGATGGCTTACCGGGAAACATCGGAGTCCAAAGAAGCCGTCCTTTCCATAGGCGAGCACATTGCTGCAGACCGCAAGATTTCTGCTGAACCCCAATTATTGAATATTTTCGCACCCGCCATCCATCCGGACTGGAAATTACGCAGGGATCGGATCGGATATTTACGTTCACATCTGATATTGAATTCGTTGTATTATCTCAGCCATCAGAATATACTCAACCTTGACCAATCAACAGAGGCGGTAACCGCAAGGTTGGAAAACATATCGAATTCCGGAACCGCCAAAAGCGTTCAAGTCCTCTTTGTGAAGTATGCAACTCCGAAGAAGGCGCAAAAAGCGCTGGATGATTTCCACAATGCATATCTTCAGGAGCATCAGAAAGGTGTTGATCCAGGCATCACTGAAAAATACACGAATTTTTTTAAAATCGAGGATGGTTGGTTAGGCTATACGCTTAATGGAGCCTATCTGGGTTTAGTTTTTGAATGTCCGAACCGGGAATCCGCCCAAATGATCATGAACTACATTTCACGCAATACTGAAAAACAAGGAGAATGACCGTGGAAAATAATCCAAAGCGTTTGACGAGAAGAGATTTTATCCGTGGGACGGTAGGCGCAACGCTTGCTATTTCGGTACTGGGGGTGCCGTGGGCTAAAGGGAGCGAAGCGGCCGGCCCGCCAAGCATCGTAACCTTGGTTCGAGACAAAAATGTCATGGATGCCGGCCTCAAGGTAGATTCCAAAATACTGAAGAATATGCTTGACCAGACGGTTCTCCAGCTGACCGGCAAAGCAACAATTCAGGAAGCATGGGCCGAACTGATCAAGCCGGACGACATTGTTGGACTCGTACCTACGCCTCACCTTAATCCAACCCATCCGGAGGTGGTTGATGTGGTTAAGAATAGTTTGATGAACGACGTCGGAATTTCCGAGAATAACATAATCATGGCACAGGGGGGAAAGCGAAAACCGAAGCGATGTACCGCCTTGATCTGCATGCCGGCCCTCAAGGGGCATTGGTTAACGGGAATCGGCACCGTGATAAAGAACTATATCATGTATTCAGGCCGTCCTTCCAGGTATCATGCGGAGAAGAGCGCCAAATTAGGTGAAATCTGGCTCATCCCTGAGGTGAAAGGAAAGACACGGCTCGTCCTGGTGGATGCCCTTCATCCCCTTTGCGACAAAGGTCCCCAGCCGGATCCGAGGTATAAATGGGCATATAATGGGCTGCTTGCCGGGACCGATCCGGTGGCCGTTGAAACCGTGTGTTTAAAAATTCTCCATCAGAAGAGGCATGCGTTGCGCGGTGAGCCCTGGCCCATCACACCGCCGCCGATCTGCGTAGAAGCAGCAGACAAAGCCTACGGTCTGGGGACAAGCAAAATGGAAAAAATCAAGGTCGTACATTCCGGCTGGGAAGAAGACCTTTTGCTGGGCTAAAATATAATGTCCTTTATCGATCGCGGGATATCTGTGTAGATGGGGTAGGGGTCAAAGCTCGAATTGTGAATAATATTCATAAGATCTGTGCGTTAATTCACAATTCAGGCTTTGACCCTATGCGCTCATAATACCCAATACCCGACACCCAATTTTTTTGTCCGTATTAAAAATACAGTCTTCATTTTTAAAAAATACACAGTTGGCCCCATTGCCTTGCATGCTCTGATCAGTTAGGATTAGAATCTGAGAGGAGCTTAACTATTCATTTACCAGCTAACAACTCCTCATTCGACCCTCCTTTTGCCAAAGGGCAGTTCCAACGGGCTGCCCTTTTGGTTTACCAACAGTAAAAAAATATTTTTATCCCCCCTTGAATTTCTAAAACATTGCATTACCTTGTCCGCTGACTTCTGGGATGTTCGTGCAATTTCTCTGCTGTTATGTTCAGCCTTTTGGGTGGCAACAACAGGGAAATAGCAGCGGCATTTTGGAAGCTACATCATTAAGGGGCGGTTCAGACTGAACCGCCCCTTTTGTGTATATGGAAGTCGGTAAGAAAAGCAGGGACGTTTATGATTTTATGTGTTTCTACTGAACTATAGAAAAGAAATGCACATTTTCATGACTGTCCCCCTCTTTCCAGGGGAGCCGGCATTCAAATGTCAATATTTCACCAACGTCCCCATTTCTACATTTCCCATTTCCCAATACCCAGTACCCAATCCCCCATTTTTCATTTTTTAAGACGGTTTCTGACGGTCGCCAAACGTTCTTCGAGTCCTTCCTCGCCCGGCATCAGCCGCCGGACGCCGAAAAAAGGAAGGTCATTCAATTGGCGCTCGCGGGCCAGTTTTTGGAGCTCCTCGATAAAGACGCCGGAGCCCTCTTTTTCAGACGTGTCACGATCGAGTCCCAGCATAGTCCCTTTACCCTTGGTGACTTCAACCCCACAGGAAGGACTCGGGTTCATACCAATTATTCCCAGGATATCATAACCATCATTGAGATAAGCTTCCACCTGGTGAATAACGGTAAGGCCGATTTTACGAAAACAGGCGCGCAAATCATTTTCAGACAGCTCGCCGTAAAGCTCTTTTTCCAGTCCCAAACAGAGAAATTCCGGACAAGGCATTTGGATGATTCCGACACCGCTTTCCAACAGGGTCTGAACCAGGGGGACAGTCGCGCCTTCAAACGCACACCCTCCCGGGAAACGGGTATTGGTATTCAAAAAACAGTGGGTTAGAAAAACAATCCGGCGAGCGCGTCGGTCCGTCAAAAACAGATAGCCCAGTTTAAACGCATCTGCAAAGGACCCCTCACAATTTAAGTCGCCTGTGACCCAGATGGCGATAAAAAAAGGAAGTTTGCCCAGAGTGATATCCTTGAGCGTCTGGACGCTGCATTGCAGGATAATATCCGGGTCAGCGGGTTCCGAAAGTTGAATGGTTCCCCCTGAAACCTTCCAGAAAAAGGCCTGGTCGTCGACTTCCCATCGAATAGTCCGTTGCCAGTCCTGGGCGGTTTGCATACGTGCTTTTTTTTGCAGCTGATCTAAAAGTGCTGCTGCTGAATCGCCTGACGTCATGGATGCTCCTTTCTTTTTGCTTTTCTCAATCTGCGTTTTCACTAATAAATATAGGAATCCGGGTCGGACCAACCCGGGTGATTATATTTACACCAAATTGCTTAAAAAACCATCTCATTTTTACGCTTAAAACCATGCTTTCGGTATCAAAAGGATAGCTCTAAGAATTTGCTGTGATTTTGGTTTATCGATTATTAGGTCCAAGAAATGCAAAAAATCAACCCCGTCCCCTATATTTCCCGGAAAAATATTTAGAAAATACTTGACAAATGTGTATTGTGTACTATATACTACACATAATGAAAAACATTCTCGGCAAATACATAAGGGAAAAGAGGGAAGCGCTTCGGGCCAAAGACAGACGTTACTCGTTGCGGCAGGTGGCGGGCCGCATAGAAATCGAGCCGTCATATCTGAGCAAAATTGAGCGTGGCGAACAGACATACCTGTCCGAAGAAAAAATCGTCGCCCTCGCCGGTGATTTAGATGAGGACCCGGACGTTTTGCTGGCCCTCAGCGGAAAGGTGTCAAAGGATGTTCAGGAAATCATCCGCAAGCGCCCGCAGCTTTTTAGCCAGCTAATTCGTGACCTGAAAAATTTGCCGGATCACGCTGTCCTCAGAATTGTTCGTGAAGTGCGTGACGGCGATTGGTAGGAAAGAATATAAGGAGGTATCGTATGATTCAACTCAAAAAAAACCGTCTGTCTTTTTCATTTCAGGAAGTTCATCCGAAGGCCAGTTTTAACGTGGATTTTCAAAGAACCCTGCGCATACCCGATGATGAGAAAGATTATCCGCTGCC
>JASFIU010000411.1:0-4662 GCA_050122495.1 Desulfobacterales bacterium
GAAAAGAAAATGTCCGGTGTCGAGAACTTGACTGAAATCATAGATCGGTATGAAGCCCGAGGGTGGTTCTCAAAGCCTTTGGATGCGCCGGAACCATACCTCGAAGTAGAAACGAGATCGGTTTGCACCCATGCCCTGCTCCTATCCCTGGACCGCGCTCACCGTATGGCCTTCATATTGGGGGTGGTGATGGGTGTCAGCAGCCAGGAAGGCGCCCAAATACTCGATATCACCCCGGCCGCATATCGGAAGCGACTATCACGGGCCCGGTTACGAATTAGGGACTTCCTGGTGAATAATTGCGGCCTTTTTGATGATGCAAATCGCTGCCGGTGCGCCAGCATTTTGCCGTCCTATTTGGAAAAGGGCTGGATCAACCCGGATAAACCCATATTCGTATCGAAACACGGTAAAGTGGCATCACCGACAAAGCTGGGAAGGTACCTAAAGGAAGTGGATGAATTGAGGCAAATATCAGCTATTTATAAATCCGTTACGCCAACTAATTTTGACTTTGTCGATGCGGTCAAAAATATTTACAAAAATGATAACTACCGCATAATTTCAGATCCTCAAATCACCTAAATTATCAGGAGGGACCCATATTATGACACTAAACCCGGATCTTATTTCTCCCTGTGGGCTTTATTGCGGCGTCTGTGCCATTTATATCGCCCACCGTGATAATAATCACAAATTCAAGGAGCGGTTGGCAAATCTTTACAAAGGAGATGTCCCCGGCAAAGGCACGCTTCCGAATAGTGAAAACCTATCCGTAGAAGATATCCGATGCCAAGGGTGCCTATCTGATGATCAGTTTCTGCATTGCCAACATTGTGAAATCAGAGCCTGTACGAAAGAGAAAGGTTACACCGGATGTCATCAGTGCGACGAATTTCCCTGCGAATATATTGAAAATTTTCCAATGACTGTCGGCAAAAAAGTTATTTTGCGGGCGATTCCATATCGGCGGGAGGTTGGTACTGAAAAGTGGATTCAAGATGAAGAAGCCCGCTACATCTGTCCTGAGTGCGGTAATAAAGTTTTCCGGGGCGCCGTAAAGTGTAATCAGTGTAAAGCAAAGCTGGATCTGGACTAATTTTTCTCGACAAGGCAAAAGCGATTTCATCTATAGCCGCATAAGAACCGCAGGAAGAAAACGGGGGACTTCCATTGGTTTAATGATTTTTTATATCCTTACCAAAATGAAAAATTTGCTCTAACGCATCATATCGAGTATTCAAATAATTGACATTGAAACCGAATTAAAGTATTTTCTGCCTAACCATACAGAGTTCCTTCACCCCAATTCAAACTGTTTATATATAAGTAAGGAGGGCATAAAATGAAATGCCCCGAGTGTCAGTTTGAGAATCGTGAAGGGGCTAAGTTTTGCAAGAAATGCGGATCTAAATTAGAACTCGCCTGCCCTGAATGCAGCAATTTACTTACTCCAGACAGCCTATTCTGTGATGAATGCGGATACAATCTGAGCCAACGTCCAGAACAAGCCCCTAAAGACCTCTCACTTGATGAAAAAGTAGCGAAAATTCAAAAGTACCTTCCCAAAGGTCTTACCGAAAAAATCCTATCTCAAAAGGACCGCATCGAAGGCGAACGCAAACAGGTGACGGTGATGTTCTGCGACATGCAGGGCTTTACCCCTTTGTCGGAAATGCTGGGTATCGAAGACGCCTATTCGATCATGGATCAGGTTTACGAAATCCTGATTCACAAAGTCCACGATTATGAGGGTACGGTCAACGAGATGACCGGTGATGGCATTATGGCGCTGTTTGGCGCTCCGGTGGCTTTGGAGGACGCGCCCCAGCGGGCGATTCGATCCAGCCTTTCCATTCACCGGGAAATGGCAAAATTCAGTGATAAATTGAAGCAGGAAAAAAAAGGTATCCCGCCGGTTAAAATGCGCATCGGCATTCATACCGGACCGGTAGTGGTGGGCACGGTGGGTAACGATCTGCGGGTTGAGTTCAAGGCAGTGGGCGATACGGTCAATCTGGCTTCCAGAATGGAAGGACAGGCCCAACCCGGAACAACCTATATTACCGAGGACACCTTTAAGCTCACCGAGGGCTTATTTCGCTTCGAAGGTCTGGGTCAGCGGGTAGTTAAAGGCAAGCAGGAGCCGGTCAACATCTATCGTGCCATCGCCCCCAGCACCCGAAGGACCCGGTTTGATGTCAGTGCCGAGCGGGGACTGACCCCTTTTGCAGGCAGAGAGCGGGAGCTCGAGCTTCTGCTGGATGGATTGGAGCGGGCCAAGGCGGGTCGCGGGCAGGCCTTTTCCATCATATCCGAGGCCGGGGTAGGAAAATCCAGGCTTTTGTATGAGTTCAGAAAGGCCATTGCCCACGAGGATGTGACTTTTTTGGAGGGACGCTGCCTCTCATATAGCAGAGGTATGGCCTATCATCCGGTCATCGACATTTTAAAATCAAATTTCGATATCCATGAAGGCGATGGAGATTCTGAGATCCGCAAAAAGGTCAAAAAGGGCCTGAACATATTGGGGGCCGATGAGGCTGCCACCCTTCCCTATCTTTTGGAACTTCTGGCGGTCAAAGACAGCGGTACCGACAAGATCCCCATGAATCCCGAGGAGCGCAAAAATAAAATCTTAGAAACCTTAAAGCGCATCAATATAAAAGGTTCGGAAATCCGGCCTCTGATCGCTGCCTTTGAGGATCTGCACTGGATTGACAAAAGCTCAGAAGATCATTTGAAGCACCTGTTGAAGAGCATACCGGGTGCCAGGATTTTGCTCATATTTACCTATCGGCCTGAGTTTGTGCACACCTGGGGTGCCAAGTCCTATCACAGTCAGATTTCCTTAAGCCGGCTCTCCAACCGGGAGAGCCTGATGATGGTCTCTCATCTCCTGGGCACAGAGGATCTCGATAAGGACCTCGAAGAGTTTATTCTTGAAAAAACCGAAGGGGTGCCCTTTTTCATAGAAGAGTTAATCAAGTCCCTTAAAGACCTAAAAATCATAGAGAGAAAAAACAATCGATATCATATAACAAAAGATATCAAAGAAGTGACGATTCCCGCAACGGTTCAGGATATCATTATGGCCCGGGTTGACTCCTTGCTCGAGGAAATAAAGAGCCTTCTGCAGACCGCATCAGCCGTGGGGAGGGAGTCCAGCTATGACTTAATCAAGCAGGTAACCGGTCTGGCGGAACAAGAATTGCTGCCGCAGCTATCGGTTTTAAAGGATTCGGAGCTTCTATATGAGAGAGGCATCTATCCCCAGTCGTCTTATGTCTTCAAGCATGCGCTCACTCAGGAGGTGGCCTATAACAGCTTACTTCAAAAAAGGAAAAAAGAGATTCATGCCGCCATCGGAAGCGCCATGGAAGTCCTTTACCGGGATCGCCTTGAAGAGCACTATGAACTTCTGGCCTACCACTACGCGCGCAGTGCAAACGCAGACAAGGCATTGCATTATCTGGATCTGGCCAATCAGAAGGCAATCAGGTTCAACGCCATGGAGGACGCCAAGGCCTATTTTGACAAGGCCTTGGCCCATCTTGACACACTCCCCGAGAGCGAAGAGAACCAACAGCGGCGGATCTCTTTGTTGATAAACCAGGGCGAGGTTTTCCTCCTGCTCGCCAAGACCTCCGAGTATTACGACCTTTTGACCCGCTATGAGCCCATGGCGATCGAGTTAGAAAATCAATCGCTGTTAGGCGCACTCTATAGCCGTATGGGGCCCTGTGAATTTGAATACGGTCACTTTGATCAGGGCATCGAAAGGTTAACCAAGGCGGCCAAGCTCTGTGAGGCCGCCGGAGATGCTGAAAATGCCGGGTATGCCTATGCCTGGTTGGGGTGGAACCATCTGTTTGCGGGTCACTACGACAAGGTCCTCGCAGTAAAAGAAGAGCTTCTTCGAACAATGCAGCAACAGTTTAACCCCCACTGGTATGTAAGAGGGTTGTGCGCAGCCTCAAGGGCATGTATTTGCCTCGGTCGCTGGAATCAGGCAGTGGAAGAGGCCCAAAAAGCGCTGAAGGCTGCCGAGGAATCTTCAGACAACAGCCTTGTGATTTTTGCGTTCTGGACCCTTTCGATGGCCTATACCTGGAAAGGGGACCTGGATCGGGGTGTTGAATATGGAGAGCTGGCATTGCAGAAAGCGATAACGCCGGCGGATAAATCCTGGGCGCGGAGAGGCCTTGGATGGGCTTTATGCAGGGCCGGAGAAGAGAACAGAGGAGTTGAGCTTTTGGCTGGTGCCCTGCAGCTTTTTCAAAGCCGAAGCCGGATAGCGGGTACCATTCCTGCTACGTGCACCCTGGGTGCTGGCTATTGGCTGGCCGGGGAGAACGATAAAGCCAAGCAGACGCTTGAAGAGGGCCTGGAAATCGCTAAACGTCATGGGGCGAGGTATTATGCTGGATGGGCTCACCGCTACCTAGGAGAGATCGCCCTAAATGCCAATCCGGACCTGGCATTATCTCACTTTGAGAAAAGCATTGCCGCGTTTCAAGAGATCAAAGCCGAAAATGATCTGGCATTGGCTCACGTCGGCTATGGCCGACTCCAGAAGCAGCAAGGCCAAGTGGCACAGGCGCGTGAGCATCTAACCAAGGCTCTGGAAATTTTCGAACGGCTGGGCACCCTGCTCGAACC
>JASFIU010000412.1:0-4650 GCA_050122495.1 Desulfobacterales bacterium
CCTTTGCAGCGGATACGCCCCTGGCGATATCTGGAATTATCGCACATAAGGGCTTATCTGGAAATTGGCTCTGGCTCCCCTGGATGGGGATTCATGCGGCAATCATTGTATTTTTTGCCGCCGCCTGGCGTAAAACCGGCGCCTTGACGGATGCTCAGTTTATTTCAATAAGGTATTCCGGAAAAAGAAAAGAGGCACTTCGGCTTCTGAGAGCTGGTGTAAGCGGCATTCTGCTGAATTGTATCATACTGGCCTGGGTTTTCAGGGCCATGTTAAAAATATCCAATATTTTTTTTAGTTGGGAAAAATGGTTCCCCGATTTGTTTGAATTTGTTCGCAAGGTGTGGCCGGCAGGCCAAACTTTTGGATCACCCGGTGAGGCAATTACGCTATTTTTAATCGTTTTGATTATTGCAACGTATTCAGCCATGGGAGGAATTCGCGGCGTCATCATAACAGACTTTATTCAGTTCATTCTCACGCTCATGGGTGGCGTGTGGCTGGCGATCAATGCCTGGAGTTGGGTCGGAGGCCAGAAAGGAATATCGCAAAGCTTGGATAAAATTTATGGTAAAGGTCACCACTTTCTTGAGCTTTTCCCGTCACAGGCAGGCTGGATAAACTCCCTGGAAATCGGATCGCTGATTTTTGCAGTTTACCTGGTGGTTCAATCGATTTCCGCAATAGATTCTGATGGTGGCGGTTATATCATGCAAAGACTTGCGACAACCAGAAACGCCAATGATGCCAAAAAGGCCGCGCTCCTTTTTTTGGTGTTTCATTATCTCATTCGAATTTGGCCATGGTTCATCGTCGGCATCGTCGCAATCATCATATTTCCCACCGACCAGGTTACAGGTACCTACGCGGGTGCGGATATGTTATTAGAAGACAGAGAGAGTGCTTATCCGCTTCTCATGACGCTTCTGCTACCCTCAGGAGTTTTAGGGCTCGTTTTAGCCAGCCTGTTGGCTGCATTTATGAGCACGGTCGATACGCACATCAATTGGGGCGCTTCATACATTGTCAACGATTGGCTCCTGAAGCTTTTTCCCGGGGTTTCTGATAAAGTCCAAATTAGAGTTGCCAGACTGGCGGTCGTCCTCTTTCTTTTGATTTCATTGATCATCAGTTTTCATATTGGAACGATTGAAAAAGGGTGGAAAGCGGTCGCAACCATTGGTGCGGCATTTGGAATTCCGACAATATTACGATGGTTCTGGTGGCGGTTGAATGCGGATGCGGAATTTTTAGCAATCGCCTCGGGGATTTTAGCCGCCTCTATTTGTGCCTTTTTTACCGATGTTACTTATGAATTTCGATTAATTTTAACTTCGGTTTTTAGTTTTTTAGGTGTGTTGATTGGTGTGTATTGGGGTGAGCCTACCGATGCGGGTACACTCAACAGCTTTATTTTGAAGGTGAATCCAATTGGATTTTGGCCTGACCGGTCGTTTAAACAAAGCCTAAAAGAGCTTTTGATAAAGCTACTTCAATGGTTTTTTATTTGTTTTGGACTGATACTGTTGTTAGTTGCATTTCATAAGTTCATATTCTTGGGTGGATTTCTTTTCTCGATTTTACTTTTCTTTTCAGGAGTATCATCAATTTATCTGGCCATATCCGGGGTCGCCAAACTCAAAAACCTTTGCGTGAATTGCAGTCGGCGATGGCAACGTATGCGCCAATAGACTATGGTCAACTCAGCCGCCTCGCCTTTTCGATAGACGATCGCAAGCGCATATTCAGTCAAAACAGCATCACGCCGAGTAGTGAACGGTATGAACGGCTTATCCTCTGACAGGCGGCCGTTCTTTCGCCCTTAATTCAATTCGCTTCCCGCTGTATCGCTAGATAGTGAGTGATCTCGTCGTGTTCATTGCGAATGGGTGCAATCTTCCATTCCATCATGAATGTCGAGCCGTCCTTGCGATAATTGATCGCTTTGCCGAAAAACAGCTCTCCTTCAGCCAGATTTCGGCTCAACCTTTTCAATACTTCCGGATCCGTCTTGGAGCCCTGCAGGATAGAGGGCGATTTGCCCATTACTTCGTGGGGTTCGTAGCCCGTTAGTTTACAAAAAGCCGGGTTGACATAGATAATCGGATATCCTGAACCCGCCTCCGTTATAAGGATTGAATTAAAGGACTCCTCCATCGATGCTTCCAACAGCCGTTTCATGATGTGCTTATACGTATCATCATTCATAAAGACATCAAAAATATCTTTTGGGGTTTTCATCGGCTACTCCTTCCTTCTCATATTTTATGTAAGGTTTATGCAAACACGGATGATGTTAGTTTTAAAGGCCATGATTTCAATAACGGCGATGGAATGATTGTCTAATGAGGCGTTGACTCCGCTGATTCGGAAAGTAGGTTTTTGATCCGGCCCAGCGCCATTTGACAAACCAGGGTGTAGGGAGCGGCGATTATGGGTACCTCGAACCATAGGTAACAGCCTCCGGTTTCAGCGGCCTGGATGCGATGGCCGGTGGCTTTAACGGACGCGACCTTCCAACGCCAAAAGCTGGCATGCTCGTATTCGGTAATAACAAAGGGGAGCCAAATTCCGAAAGCGGTTAACACCTGACCGCGTGTACCCTTACAGATGAAACGCTCCGGGCATTGAACTCTTTTTACCGTCGGTCCCCATTGCGGCCATTTGACGGTATCTGTTATGAGATCCCAAACGGTGAAAGGGAAAGCAAGGTAAAATTTTCCGACACTCACCTGGCTTGCAGATATCTTTATCACCGATCTGTGCTCTTTTGTTTTTTGATGTTTTT
This sequence comes from Desulfobacterales bacterium, assembly GCA_050122495.1. Classification (GTDB taxonomy): domain Bacteria; phylum Desulfobacterota; class Desulfobacteria; order Desulfobacterales; family JAHEIW01; genus JAHEIW01. The sequence continues at coordinate 2,789 of JASFIU010000412.1, forward strand.
CTTTTCCTGCCGTGTCGAAGCGCCTTTCCCATTATCACCACAAAATAAACCAGCAAGGCAAAACTCAATATTTTAGCCTAATCTGACCATCTGCTGGGTGCTCAGTGAAATACGAACTAAATGCCGCAAGCCAAAACACATTTTTTAGAGGACTTTCACGACGACCAGAGTCAGATCGTCCTGGGGTTTCAATGCCTCCAGGAATTTTTGAATCTGGCTAAAAATGGCCTCCATGATTTCATCGGCGCTGGCTGCTGAATTATTTCGGATGATATCGTAAACAGCCGTTCGACCAAACATTTGACCACTTTTATTGCGGGCCTCCCAAACGCCATCCGTAGCGAGCACAACGGTACTTCCCTTTGAAACATTTTCTTTCTGATTTTTCTCATATTCGAAGTGCTTGTCGAGACCGAGCGCCATACCGGGCCCCTGAAGCTCAGAAAAATTATCCGTTATGGGATCATAAAGGATAGCCGGCTCGTGGCCGGCACGCACCCATTGAAGTGTTTGTCTGGCCGGATCTGCCACCAGATAAAATAAAGTGACGAATTGGCTGGAATCTGAAAGGTCTCCGGCCATCTGGCAGTTCACATCAGTAATTACCTGTGAAATTGATCCCGGCATAGCAAGGCGCTGGCGAAGTGCAGATCGTACACTCGCCATAATCAATGCTGAGGATATTCCGTGTCCGACAACATCAGCCACAACAATGCCTAATTTTTCACTGCTGCTATCTGCAATATCTATAAAGTCATAATAATCCCCGCCTGTTTCGTCACAATATATGCTTTTGCCGGTGACATCCAACTTGGCAATCCCGGGATTTTCTTTAGGCAGAAGTTTTTGCTGAACCTCCCTGGCCAGCTCCAGCGAATGACGCAGCTGATCTCTTTCCCTTTCTCTTTTACGCAAAGCTTCTTCGGCCAATTTCAATGCGGTGATGTCCTCATGGCTCACCACCACCTGAATGGGCTCCTTCTCTGCTACCCGGATGCTCCTTAAATAAAAAAAATGCCGACCATCCGGTCCGTCACAGGGATAATCATATAAAAATTCCTTTATTTCCCCCTTGATTACGGACCGTATACCGGCAGCGACTTTGCGGGCATCTTTGGCCTCTTTACCGATGGTCGCATCGCACAACTTCAGATAGTTCACGCCAATGGAATCGTTACGATCTCTCATTTTATTTTCCATCGCGAAATTTTTCCAGGCCTCGTTGGTTTCAATAATTACCCCATTTTCGTCGAGAATCGCTATATGGGCAGAAAGAGAATTTAAGACCGTTTTTGCCAGCGAGCCGGAATATTTGAGCGTTGCTATTTCAGAACGGCCGTCTTTGTTTTTGTTGTTCATCTTCATCTCTGAGTTCAATTACTGCTGTCTGATGCTAAAGGGCGCTTTACGGACAAAATTTTGCCGGCAGTTTTCACGTTCATGTATTTTATATCATGGCAAAGCCCTGAAGCCTTCTGCAGGTTGGTTCAAATTGCATTTTATGCTGCTTGTAAAATCAGTAAACTTGACTTACCAGGTAACAAATTTCGCAAGGTTTTTCAATTTTGAGATTGGTTTTTCTGAGAGGCACATCGGCGATGTTAAGAGAGAACTTGCATAAAAAGGTTACCGCCACAATTCCTATTTTAACTGAGGTAAAGTGAGCGATGATCATTTACTCAATTCATTCTGTTTTATGTCCATTTCCCGCATCAGTTTGAGGACGGCCAGTTCTTTGGCTTTTGCTTCAACTTCCACGGTAATGTCCAGATTCAGCCAGAATACCGGAAAGTCCTTGAAATTAATGTAATCATGATGATTTCGGTTATTTCCATTTTCCCGGGGCTGTAAAGGACTCGAAA
>JASFIU010000413.1:0-4650 GCA_050122495.1 Desulfobacterales bacterium
AACGATGTTGATGTAAGCTCGATTTTAATCCCGATGGGCGGCGGCGGCCATGCCTATGCGGCCTCTGCATCGATCAAGGGAAAAACCCTGGCACAGGTCGAAAACAATTTAGTTGAGCTGCTTTACAGCAAAATCAAAGCCCAGCGACAGGCCAAAAACTTGATGTCTTCACCGGCGATCACGGTTGGAACGGATGTATCCTGCAAGAACGCCAACGATTTGCTTACGCGCTACAATATCAACGCCCTGGTGGTTACCGATGAACGCAGCAATAAAGAACATCTACGGGGCTATATTACCCGACAGGTCATCGAAAAAGCGCTCTACCATAAGCTGGAGAATGCAGCCGTAAAAGATTATATGACCAGCGAGCTGGCCACTGTCAGCCCCGATGCGGATCTGTCCGAGGTTCAGGAAAAAATCATTGATACCAAACAGCGGGTCTTGCCGGTGGTTGACGGGGCTGAAATTGTCGGGGTCATCACCCGAACCGATCTGTTGAACATCCTGGGCCGCCAGTCTAAAAAAGCCCCTGAAGGATTTCCTGATCCGCTCAAAGAACCTGTCCACGCGCGCACCCGCAACGTCGTCAAATTTCTCAAGGAGCGACTTTCCAAGCGCATATTAAATATACTTAAATCCGCCGGTGAGGTCGCGGATGAATCCGGTTATGGCGCGTATGTGGTCGGCGGATTTGTACGCGACCTGTTCCTTTACCGCACCAATGAAGATGTTGATATTGTCGTCGAAGGCGACGGTATTGCCTTCGCCAGAAAATATGCCGAAATGGCAGGCGCGCGGATCCATACCTACCAAAAATTTGGGACGGCGGTGATCATCTTTCCGGACGGTTTTAAAATCGACGTCGCCTCAGCCAGATTGGAATATTATAAATTTCCGGCAGCGCTTCCCATTGTTGAAATGAGCTCCATTAAACTTGACCTTTATCGGCGGGATTTCACCATTAACACGCTGGCGATCCAGCTAAACCCTGATAAATTCGGTACCTTAATCGATTTTTTTTCAGCCCGCAAAGACATCAAGGAAAAAATCATCAGGGTGCTGCACAACCTGAGTTTTGTCGAAGATCCGACCCGCGTGTTCCGGGCCATCCGATTTGAGCAGCGCTTTGGTTTTACCATCGGCAAATTAACCGACGGGCTGATCGACAATGCCGTCAGCATGAACTTTTTTCGGGGTCTGAGCGGGCGCCGGGTGCTTACGGAATTGAAACAAATTCTTGAAGAGGACAACCCGGTACCGGCCATCATTCGGCTCAACGATTATGACTTATTGAAGTTCATTCATCCGTCGATCTTATTCGACAAGCAGCTGATATTCGTTTTGAACTCGGTAAGAAAAGTTATGGCCTGGTATGATTTGCTTTTTTTAGATGAATCCTATATGAAGTGGGTCGTTTATTTTTTGGTCCTGATTCACACCTGCGACCAGCAGAGATCAGAAGAAATTTGCAGCCGTTTTGAGCTGGCACCCCGATACAACAAGATTTTCTGCAATGAACGCTTCGCGGCCGAAAAGTGTGTATTGAAGATGGCCCGTGAGCTTCCGGTTGCCAACAGCATGCTGTATCGAGAGCTTTCCGGCTTCCGGACAGAATTGATCCTGTATATGATGGCGATCAGCAGACAAAAACTGGTTAAAAAGGCCATCTCGCTTTATTTTACGCGGCTCCGCAGGGTGGAGGTTTCTTTGAAAGGCAAAGATTTGCAGCAGATGGGGGTTGAACCCGGACCCATTTATCGGGAAATCCTGCAGGCCACCCTCGATGCCAAATTAAACGGAAAGCTCAAAACGCGCAAAGACGAAATTGAGTTTGCTCGAAGCTATGCTCGCTAATATTTCCTTAACGCACGTAACTCAATTCATTTTGATGATCCTGCCACTGATTGTGGCCGTTACCCTTCACGAGGTAGCCCACGGGTATGCCGCCTTGAAAATGGGTGACCATACGGCCCGGCTGGCAGGCCGCTTGACGTTAAATCCAATAAAACATCTTGATTTATTTGGATCGTTTCTGCTGCCGCTGGTTCTAAAACTATCGGGGTCGCCGATTATTTTCGGCTATGCCAAACCGGTGCCGGTTAATTATCATAATTTTCGCGATTTTCGCAAAGGCACCCTGTGGGTGTCATCCGCGGGCGTGCTGGCCAATCTGATTTTAGCGGTCATATCCGCAGCCCTTTTTCGAATGCTGATAGCCACAATGGAGCCCGGGGCGGAGTCGTCGATTGGGCTGCTGTTTATATTTCTTCTGCGGTTGTTGGAATTCAGTGTGATCATAAACTGTATCCTGGCGCTGTTTAACCTGATTCCGATACCGCCGCTGGACGGCAGCCGCATCCTGGCGATGCTGCTGCCGGCGCCGCTGAGGGTTCATTATATGCGTCTGGAGCGTTTTGGCATGATTATCATTTTTTTGCTGCTGCTGACCGGACCCCTGGGCCGGCTGATGTCATTTTGCTTGAATCCGTTGCTGGGATTTTTGCTGGGACCCTAGTGTTGGGTCTCTGAAATAATTTTCAATATTTTCGTAAATTCAAGTAATCTTCGTTCACATGGCGTTTGATATCGAGGACGAGGACGACGACGAGCACGAAGAAGGAAAGTTGCATAATTTCGTACTCGTCCTCGTACTCCTCCTCGTACTCGATAGTTGTCTTTTGAAATTTCATTTGATGTTGAATCGCATAAATATATTGCAAGGACAGAATACATGGCTAAAAAAAAACGAATACTAAGCGGTATGCGCCCGACCGGGAAGCTGCACATGGGCAATTTGCTCGGTGCGCTGGCAAACTGGGTCAAATTACAGGATGAATACGATTGTTACTATTTTATCGCCGATTGGCATGCATTGACCAGCGATTATGAGGATACCACCCGGGTCTACGAATATACGCGTGAAATCATTATCGACTGGCTCAGCGCCGGTTTGACACCGGAAAAAAGCACGCTTTTTGTGCAATCTAAAATTAAGGAGCATGCCGAACTGTATCTTATTTTAGGAATGATCACACCGGTGCCCTGGTTGGAGCGTAACCCAACCTACAAAGAACAGATCGATCAAATCAGTAACAAGGATCTGTCCAATTTCGGCTTTCTGGGATACCCGATTCTGCAGGCGGCCGATATAATCATGTATAAACCCTACGGCGTTCCCGTCGGTGTCGATCAGGCCCCTCATGTTGAAATCACCCGTGAAATCGCCAGGCGGTTCAATCATTTTTACGGCAATGTCTTTCCCATTCCCGAATTGGTTTTAACCGAAACGCCCAAGATCCTCGGTATCGATCGCCGCAAAATGAGCAAAAGCTACGACAATGCAATTTTTTTAGCGGAACCCCCCGAGCAGATCAGCAAAAAGGTTTCCCGCATGATTACCGATCCCCAGCGGGCCCGCCGCAGCGATCCCGGCAACCCGGATGTGTGCAACGTCTTTGATTTTCATCGCTTGTATACTCCGGCAGGCGACGTCAAAGAAATTGACCGCGATTGCCGCCAGGCCAAAATTGGCTGTGTGGAATGCAAAAAGAAGATGGCTCAAAACCTGAGCAAGGCCCTGGAACCGATTCGGGAAAAACGCGCCTATTACGAAGCGCACCCGGAACTGGTCGAGGAGATTATTGTAGACGGTTGTGATCGCGCCAGAAAAACAGCCCGGGCGACCATGGAATCCGTACGGGAGGCGATCAAAATAAAATGAAGTCTAGAGATTTCTATAACACATTGAAAGCATGGTGCTTTTAATGCCAGTTGGTTTATAGCGCCTGTGTGGAATAATGGAATGGTGGAATGCTGGAATACTGGATTAGAAACTCAGAAAAAATGCACAATAATCCCACGATTCCAACTTTCCAAACCCAATATTCCATTATTCCGATGTTCCATCATTCCAATCATGAGTGAAGCGAACTGATTTGATAGTGTGTTGATATGCCCGAAGAGATTTACAAAGTTCAGCTGGAAAACATTTTTGAAGGGCCCATGGATCTTCTTTTTCATTTGATCAAAAAAAATGAATTGGATATCTATGACATTCCCATCGCCCTGGTCACCGAGCAGTATTTGCAATATCTTGACTGGATAAAGACCATGAACATTGACTATGCCGGTGACTTTATCGTCATGGCCTCTACCCTGGCTCAGATCAAATCGCGGATGTTGCTGCCGGCCCCGGAAGATGATGATGAAGATGATCCGCGTCACGAAATCATCAAACCCCTTATGGAATACCTTCAGATGAAGTCGGCCGCCGAACAATTATCGGAGAGACAGCTGCTCGGCGAAGATACCTTTGTCCGCGGCCGTGATCGTGAAGAATTTTTGAACTTTCAGGAAGATGAGTATGTAAAAGTCGGCCTCTTTGAGCTCATTGATGCCTTTCAACAAATTCTGGATAAAATTCCCGGCGATCACCGGATTGAATTTACGGCGGATAAAATATCTGTTAAAGAAAGAATTACCCAGATTATCGATATTCTTGAGGCCAAAGGATCGACAACCTTTGTAGAGCTTTTTTCTGAACATCCGGATAAAAGCGAAGTGATTGTCACCTTCCTGGCATTATTGGAAATGGTTAAACTCGAACTGGTTCGGGTTGTTCAACACACTCAAACCGGCGTGATGCGA
>JASFIU010000414.1:0-4649 GCA_050122495.1 Desulfobacterales bacterium
GTGGGGCGCCATAATGCCCTTGATAAGGCCATCGGAAAAGCTTTTTTAAGCCACCAGCTCGATCAGGCCCGGCTTTTAATCCTCTCGTCCCGCATCAGCTATGAACTGGTCCAGAAATCCGCCCGCGCGCGCATCCCTGTCATTCTGGCGCATTCACGTCCCACAGCGCTGGCCGTAGATCTGGCTGCCAATCTAAACATGACCGTGGCATCACTGGACGATAATGATGCCGGGCTGTATGTTTTTTGCGGGGAACAGCGCTTGGTTGGTTAAATAGAAAGCTAAACAATAAAGGAGTAAAAACAAATGATTTTAGCAAGCCTGGGCCAGGCTGAGGATATCGATACACATAGAGCGGTGGACCGTGTAATCCACCAATGCCGTCAGCAACTGCAAGGCCATACGCCCCAAGCCGGACTCGTTTTTGCCGGAATTAATTTCGACCACCGGTTGATGCTGGACCAAATCCAACGCAGCTTCCCGGAACTTGAGCTCATCGGTTGCACAACCGCCGGAGAATTTTCATCAAACTTCGGATTCAGTGAGGATTCCATTGCACTCATGGTTTTTTATTCCGATTTGATTCAAATTAAAACCGGTGTCGGCCGAAGCCTCTCGGAAAATCCTAAGACAGCTGTTGAATCAGCCGTTCGTCAGGCAAAAGAAGGCCTATCAAAACGGGCCTCCATCTGCCTGGCCTTCCCGGATGGGTACTATGGCTACGAGAAATCATTTGAACCGATTATGAAAATGCTGAATCAGGAGCTCGGCCATGAATGTCCGGTATTCGGTGGCGTTGCCGGCACCCAGTGGTACGATAGCCAGACGATTCATCAATTTTACAAAAAAGAAGTCTTAACGGATTCGATCCCGATCATGGTTTTTGGCGGGCCGCTGGAGTATTCCTTTTCTATCGCCAATAGCTGGAAACCGGTTGGCAAAAAAGCCAGGGTTACAGCGTCCGAAGGCCGGGTTCTCAAAAGAATCGATGGCGCCGACGCTGTTGATTTCTATCGCTATTACCTGGGCGATCATACCGAACCAGCTCGGGAATTCATTTTGGCGGTGTATGAAAAAAACAGCGAACACTTTTACCTGCGCGCACCGGTATCTTACCATCCCGACGGTAGCATCACCCTCTTCGAAACCATCCCTCAGGGATCAATGGTTCAGCTAACCGAAGCCATACGCGAAGTCATCATTGAGGACACCCAAATGTCCATAAAAAAACTGGCCGATGAATTTACCGAATTGCAGCCGGCCTTTGCGTTGGCCTTCTCCTGCGCACTTCGCAAGGATATTTTGGGCACCCGGGTAGAAGAGGAACTTAAAATTCTGAAAAACAGCCTGCCGCCGCAACTGCCTGTGAGTGGGTTTTTTTCTTATGGTGAAATCGCCCCCCTGGTCAAAGGCCAGGAGAGCTTTTTACACGGCGCGACACTGATTACACTCCTGGTGGGACATGGCAACGGCGGGGTTTCAAAAATTAAAAAACCCGAAGATCCGCAGCCACATGAGATTGGAGATTTGAAGCCAAAAGACCTTCAAATGGATGACCGACAGGTCATCGAGCAGCTCCGTCAGGACAATGAATTTTTAAGAAGAAGGCTGAATCGCTCGGAGGCATATCGCAAGCGCCTGGAGGAAATAAAAGATTTCAATTCAAGTATGCATCGCAAAATTATTGATGAAGTCGAACACGCCCGCCAGGAAATCCTGCGAAAAGAGGCGGCCTTACGCAAAAGTGAAGAAAAATACCGTCGCATTGTCACCACTGCCGGCGAGGGCTTCATTCTAATGAATGAGGATCTGGTCATCACTGATGCCAATGAGGCGTATTGTCAGATGATCGGTTACCCTAAGGAAGATATTCTCGGGAAAACCCCCCTTGATTTGGCAACTGACGAGTTCAGACAATTTATGCAGATCAATCGGGAAAAGATTCTATCTAAGGAATATAGAAGATTTGAAGGGTCCCTTGTGGCCAGAAACGGCGTACATGTTCCGATTCTCATCCATGGCAGTAATTTGCGCGATGACCGGGGAAAAATTATCGGCAATATGGCATTCGTGACCGACATGACGGAGCAAAAGAAAGCTCTGGCGCTTGCGGCAGAAGTCCAAAAAAGCCTGCTGCCTCAGAGCAAACCTCGAATTCAAGGACTGGATGTGGCTGGCAAAAACGTCTCCTGTGAAGAGATCGGAGGAGATTATTTCGATTTTTTGGGAAACAAAGATTATCCCAACGCGCCGTTTAGCATCGTAGTCGGCGACATTACCGGCCACGGAGTTGATGCGGCCCTTCTCATGACTTCTGCACGGGCCTTTTTACGCATGCGCGCCGCACAGTCCGGAAACATCTCCGACATCATCACCGAAATGAACCGTCATTTGGCACTGGATGTTTTGGATACGGGGCGCTTTATGACCCTTTTTTATATGGCGATCGATCCGGTCAATGAGCGCCTCCAATGGGTTCGCGCCGGGCATGATCCGGCAATCCTTTACAATCCCAAACAAAACTCCTTTGAAGAATTGGCGGGGACCGGAATCGCTTTAGGCGTTAATGAAAATTTTCGATATGAAGAGTACAAAAAAACCGGTCTTGCCGATGGGCAGATCGTTGCGATCGGCACCGATGGGATATGGGAAGCATACAATTCTAAAGGGGAAATGTTTGGCAAAGAACGTTTTCGAAACGTGATCAGCAGAAACGCCAAAGAAAGCGCCACCCACATTTTAGGTGCTGTTTATGAGGAACTGGGCCAATTTACAGAAGGGCTTAAATCCGAAGACGACGTCACTCTGGTGGTGGCAAAAGTTGAAAACAACTAGAACCTATCTCAAAAATGCGTCTAAGGGCCCAGGGCGGTGTTGTCCCGCGAATTGAAATACTCACGTACTCCGTGTACGCTCCGTTTTCAATTCACGGGACGCCTAACCCTGAACCCTGATCCACATTTTTGAGATAGGTTCTAAATATGGCTTACACCAGCATAGGTGGCAGATGTCAAAAGTCAGAGGACAGATGGCAGCTTGAGGATTTCGATTCAGAGTCGCTGTTCTCTGACCTCTGACTTCTGTCTTCTGTTATCTGACCTCTGACCTCTGTCTTCTGTTATCTGACCTCTGACCTCTGTCCCTGTGAACAGTCACAATCCGGCCCGCAATCGGAAATCACCGGCAGCGGCCCTGGCTGCGTATTTTTATGCTCTTATTCGACCTCTGCCTGCGGGCCTGCCGCCTTGAAGCGCGTCCTGATGGCGCTCCAGACAGGTTTGACCGACATCCCCAAAATGGCAACAGCACCGATCCATCCGGCCCATTCGGGCACAATTTCCGAGGCCTGGCCCACCACCGCCTGAGCCGAAATTCCCAATGATAAATATACCTGATCCACGATTAAACCGAATAAAACCGCGCAGATGGCAATCGATGCCAGGTAAATGGCGGTGGCCCGTTTGCCCAGTGTGCCGGTAAGTACCGTTAAAGATGCCATGTTTGTCGCCGGACCGGCCAAAAGAAATACCAGGGCCGCACCCGGGCTGACGCCTTTTAAAATCAGAGCGGCGGCAATCGGGGTGGAGGCGGTCGCACAAATGTACAACGGAATACCGACGGCCAGCATGATTAGCATGGCCGGGAGTCCGGCGCCCAGATATTGACTGAACATATCCGGCGGGACAAGCACAGTAATTAATCCGGCCAATACAAGTCCTATCAGAAACCAGGCCGCCAGATCTTCCCAGAGAGTACCGATGGCAAACTGCATTCCGGCCGAAAATTTCTCCCAAAAGGTATGATGGCGCCGGTGCTCTTCAGGGGAGCAGTTTTTTCCGTCACAGCAGCCGTCCACCGGGCAGCTCAGATCCGGTATAATCCGGCTGTTTTTATTGTTGGCGCCAAACAGATTTTCGGTAATGCCGGCCACCGCCGCGGTGAAGAAGGCCACCACCGGTCGGGCAACCGTCATGATCGGATCCAGCAAGGCATAGGTTATGGAAATGGAATCCACACCGGATTCCGGAGTTGAAATCAGAAAAGCGGTGGTGGCACCGTTGCTGGCACCCTGTTTGCGCAGCGACACGGCTGCGGGCAGCACACCGCACGATCACAACGGAATCGGTATTCCAAAAAAAGCCGCTTTTAGGACGGATTTAAACCGGCCCTGCCCCAGATGTTTGGCGATCGAATTTGGATTTAAAAATACCCGTAAAAGTCCGGCTATCAATAATCCGAACAAAATGTAAATCGAAGCATCAACCAGCAAATCCCACGTGGCCAGTATAATCTCAATTATGAAGTTCAATTTGTTCGTCCTTAATTATTAATGAAATTTAAAAATTAGGCTTCAGGTGTCAGTGTTCGGGTTTCAGTAAACAGAAGACAGCGGTCAGAAGACAGTAGGGCAGCCCTCCGCGGCTGTCTTTTGATGGCCGGCATAGAGGCCGTTCCTACTCACAATCAATAAGCAGGCATTGTTTTCTGACTTCTGTCATCTGACCTCTGACTTCCGTTCGCCGTCATCTGATTCGGTGACATGTGCCAATCCTATATTCAACAACTCTGAAACATGCTCATCATCTAGCGAATAATAGATCACCTGGCCGTCCCGGCGGCTTTTCACCAGGGCCAGGTCTTTAAGGCGG
>JASFIU010000415.1:0-4632 GCA_050122495.1 Desulfobacterales bacterium
GATCAAAAAAGAATACTATGTACTGGATGGCAATCATCGCATCGCGGCTGCAAACGAACTCGGATACGCAGACATCAGGGCGCATGTTATTGAATTTATCCCTTCGAAAGGCACTCTGGAAAACCTGATTTATCGTGAAAAGGCTGAATTCGACGATCATACCGAATTACCGTTCACCATCGAATTGACCGATTTCGGACAATACGATCATTTAATTGACCAGATATCAAAGCACCGCAACTTTCTGGTACGCGAAACCAACGAGACGATCACGATTCCCCAAGCGGCCAAAGATTGGTACAAAACTATTTATCGCCCCCTGGTGGCTATTATACGCAAAGGAAATCTGATTGATCATTTTCCGGGACGAACCCTGGCGGATCTTTATACGTTTATATCCGTTCACCAATGGGACAGAGGCGACCAGGGATTGAGATATGGGATCGGAATCAGCAAGCTGGTTTCCAAAGAAATGGAGGGATTTAGAGGAAAAATGGCCCAATTAAAAGAGAGTGAGTATCCGGAAATGTTGCGGGAAATCACCGCTTTTGTGCTCATCAACGTGACAGCCAAGAAAGATTACCGCCTTGTCGACAAATTGTTTAAGCTCGAGGGAATTCAAGAGGTACACTCCGTTCACGGCAGTGTGGATATCATCGCCAAAATCGTTATGAAACGTGATTTGGTCTCCTCGGACGCGGAAACCATCGGTGAGTTTGTACACAGCAAAATAAGGCAGATGTCCGGCGTTATCAGCACCCAGACCTTAATTCCGGGCTACTCCAAACAAAAGTAGAATTCTTAAAAATAAATCGGATCTCAAAAGAATCCATCTCAAAAGGGCGTATTAGTGTTCAGAGGAAGGCGTCCTGTGAATTGGAAACGGAGCGTACACGGAGTACGTGAGTATTTCAATTCGCAGGGCAACGCAGCTCTGGGCACTAATACGCCCTTTTGAGATGGATTCTATTCAGGCCACTGAACACCCTTGGACGGCTTGACCAACTGTTTGCGGATAAACTCGTGAATCTGTTCTGAAACCCTCATGTCCAGGAAGCGGTCTGCTCCGGCCCCGCTGGCGATGGCCACTTGGGTAAAATTTCCATTCACACGTTTAACTTCCACTGTAACCGGCTTGCCGTTCGCCCGCCTTGCCAAAATTTCGGTCCTTAATTTATCAGATTCTTTTTCGAATATAGGCATATCAAGATGTTCCAGTGCATCCGTGCTGGCCTGGACCGCTGCATTATATTCCAACTGATATGTTCGGGTTGATTTGCCCTGAATGACCGTACAGCCTGTTGAAGTGGCCAGGCACAGGCAAGCGATCAAAATCATATATTTTCGTTTTTGAAGTATCATTTGCTGTCAAAACCTGCCCGGTGTTTATCCCCGCGCTTATCGCCGGAGTCAACGACCACCCGCAAAGCGGGTGGCCTGGATTTTACCGCCATCGGCGGTAAAAGACTAGGGCGCGAAGTGCCCTAATCGTTGCGGTTTGGAAAACCCAATTATCCTTTCAAATCAGCTCAATTACCTCCTAAAATAATATCTGATTTTCACCCCGGAGTCAAAAATAAGCAGCATTGTCATCAAAGCACGACAAAGGAAATCCGCTCTGGGCGGATGCCCTTTTTTCTTTTCTGCTTGCAGATTTAATAAAATTGGTACAAAATTAATCCGCCTCCCCGGGGGGGTCACTATAACCGAACGGTTTTAGATGATGTATCTAAAAATTGATCAATTCATAAATATCTAGCGGTGGAACCGAAAGATGGGCAATTTAAAAATCCTGGTGGTCGATGACGAACAAGACATGCGCATTTTTGTCTCGACGGTGGTGGAAACGCTGGGCTTTGAGGCCATTGCCGCCCAAGATGGAGTGGAAGCCTTAGAAAAAGCCAGGAATAATCCACCGGCACTCTTGATCCTTGATGTCATGATGCCGCAAATTGACGACGGTATCCAAACATACCGGCAATTTAGAACCGACCAAGACCTTGCTGCGATACCGATAATCATGTTGTCGGCCATCGCAAAGAAAACCTTCTTGCATTCAATAAAAATGTTAAGCCCGCAACAGGGCTCACCGATGCCCGAACCCGAGGCATATATGGAAAAACCGCCGGATGCGAATGAACTCAGCCGGCTGATAACCGAGCTGTTAAAGCCTGACTCCTAAACGCTTTGAAAAACCGCCAACGCTATAACCATGAACTTTGCATTTAATAAAATTCGCAACTCTATCGTTTCAAAACTGACGATTCTGGTCGGTCTTGTCCTGGCAATCAGCATATCGGTATGGGCCTATTTTAATATCTACTATCACCAGAATAAGGTGATGGCGGGTATCATTGAAGAGGCCGATGTGCTCTCCCAAACCATCCAGCTCGGCACCCATCATGCCATGATGCACAACTTGAGGGATGATCTGACCCGGATCATCAAAAACATTGCGCACGAAAAGCTCGATAATATTCGTATTTACAATAAAGACGGGGAAATAAAATTTTCAAACACGGATTCCGAGCTGGATCGCAAAACCAACATAAAAAATGAAGCCTGTTACGTCTGCCACCGCACGGATCCGCCCCTTTCCAAGTTGAGCCTGGCGGAAAGAACGCGGTTTTTTACCTCCGCCGAAGGCAATCGGTTTCTGGGCATCATCAGCCCCATATACAGCGAACCGGAGTGTTCATCCAGTAGCTGCCATGCCCATCCAGAGGGCCAAACGGTATTGGGTGCCCTGGACCTGGTGATATCGTTGGAGGAAGCGGATAAAGAAATCGCCTCATTTAAAAATTGGCTGGTTGCTTTTTCGGTTATTGTCTTTCTGATCACTTCGGCGGTGATCATTTTTTCGGTTTCCCAATTGGTGCAACGGCCCATCAAGAAAATGATTGACGGCACCCAGCTGATTGCCAACGGCGAATATATCAACCAAATTGAGGTGGATCAGGTTGATGAGATGGGGCAGCTTTCGGTTGCGATTGACAGGATGGGCAAAAAAATCGGCGAAAAACAGGCCGAACTGAACCGGCAGCGTAACGAGTACCAGAATCTTTTCGAACGGGTTCCCTGTATCATTACGGTGCAGGACCGCGACTATAAACTCATCCAATATAACAAAGAATTCGATGAAAAATTTAAACCCAGGGCCGGTGACTATTGTTACGCGGCCTATAAGGGGCGTAAGGAAAAATGCGTGATCTGCCCGGTTGAAAAAACATTTGCAGACGGCCTGTCGCATTTCAGCGAAGAAAGGGGGTTCAACAAGGATGGCAGCCCCACCCATTGGATTGTCCACACCACCCCGATTAAAAATGAGCAGGGCGAGATTGTGGCTGCCATGGAGATGAGTCTCGATGTGACCGAAACAAAGCTGCTGGAGGAAGAACTCGAAAAAACCGAGAAGAAATATTATGCCATTTTTGATAACATGCCCAATCCGGTGTTTGTTCTGGATATGGATACTCTTGAGATCCTGGACTGCAACACCAGTGTTGAAGGCGTTTATGGGTATAAAAAAGACGAGATGATAAAAAGGTCATTTTTAGAGCTGTTCAGGCAGGAGGAACAAGATCATTACAGGACATTGATCAAATCAACTTCCGTCATAAATCAGGTCAGACACATCAACAAAAACGGCGGCTCACTTTTTGTTAATATCCGCATATCACCGTCTGAATATCCGGGCGAGAAAGTATATCTGGTAACCACCAGCGATATTACCCAGCGACTTGAAACCGAACAGCAACTCATCCAGGCCAGCAAAATGGCAACCCTGGGTGAAATGGCCACGGGCGTGGCCCATGAGCTCAATCAGCCGCTGTCTGTCATTAAAACCGCCAGCCGCTTTTTTATGAAAAAGATCAATAAAAAAGAGAAGATCGAGGATGAAGTCCTTTTTACTCTGTCAGAGGAGATCGACACCTATGTCGACCGCGCCACCAAGATCATCAATCACATGCGCCAATTTGGCCGTAAGTCCGATATCACCCTGGAAAGGGTGCAGGTAAACGCCGTGCTGGAAAAAGCGCTCGAAATCCTGGGACAGCAGCTAAAAGTCAGGGGGATCCAGGTGGCCTGGGATCTTGAGCCCGAGCTGCCCCTGATCCTGGCGGATCCCGACCGGCTGGAACAGGTTTTTATCAATCTGTTGATTAATGCACGCGATGCCATCGATGAAAAATGGCAGTCGCCCCAGCCCAAAAATAAGGCTAAAAATATTTCCTTGAGTACCCGATCCGACGGTAAAGAGATCACCGTCGAGATAAGCGATACCGGACCGGGCATCGATGAAGCCATTTTAGAGCGCATATTCGAGCCGTTTTTTACCACCAAAAGGGTGGGGCAGGGTACCGGACTGGGGCTTTCCATAAGTTACGGAATCATCAAAGATTGTAAGGGCAGCATCCAAGCGGTTTCTGATAAGGATGAAGGTTCCAGTTTTATCATTAAATTTCCGATCGCCGATGAGATCTAATGGAAAAATCTATTTTACTTGTAGATGACGAAGAAGGCATTCGCAAAGTCCTCGGCATTGCCTTAGCGGACTTAGGCTATACGGTGCATACGGCCGAAAACGGCGTGGATGCCCTGCGCATTTTTAAAGACGTGCAGCCACCGATT
>JASFIU010000416.1:0-4572 GCA_050122495.1 Desulfobacterales bacterium
ACATCCGACCTCTGGATATCGTCGTTCCCGATCAATTTTTCGATTGCACCAAACAGCGCCGCAGCACTTTTTTCGGCAACGGTCTGGTGGCCCACATTGCGTTTGCCGATCCGGTTTGTCCGGATCTCGCTCAACTGATTTATCAAAGCGGATCGAAGGTCGGCGCCTCTATTCACAGCGGCGGCACTTTGCTGTGCATCGAAGGGCCGGCCTTTTCCACCCGGGCCGAATCGAATGTGTACCGTCAGTGGGGGATGGACATCATCGGCATGACCAGTCTTCAGGAAGCCAAGCTGGCCCGTGAAGCTGAAATCTGTTATGCCGCCATGGCCATGGTCACCGACTTTGACTGCTGGCATATGGAAGAATCGGAAGTAAACGTGGAAACCGTGGTCCAAAACCTGAAAAAAAACATTTCCCTGGCCAAGCAGATTATTCAGCAAGCCGTACCGAAAGTTTCAGACGAGCGAAATTGTATTTGCGCCCGGGCTTTGAAAAACGCGATGATGACCGAGGCCGGCGCCATACCGTCGCAAACTCGAAAAAAGCTCGAACTGCTGGTGGGCAAGTATCTTGAGGAGCAAAAATAAGATTTCAAAAGAAACGTTTAATTTCACAAAGCAGATAAAGTTTTTCTTTTAGATCAATTTCAATGGAATTGTGAAATGATGGAAAACTGAAATCATGGGACAAGGGGATAATCTGATAATGTCTTGATATTAATGATTAACCCGGATGAATTAAGAAATTAAAAGGCCGCGCTCACCGAGCGCGGCCTTTGATCTTTTTGAGTACGCCTATTTATCGCTGCGGCGAAACATCACAGCTATTTGTCCCAGCGTCTGAGATGGTCTTTTCTCATCTGGTCCTTTTCTGCTGCGCTGGCACCCCAGTTGCCTTTATAGATGGCCCCTTCCCAATCACCATATTGTGGATTTGGAAACACAATAAACTTCTTACCCCACTGATCCTTGATTTTATCGACCTCTGCAGACCGCTGGTCAACCGGCTTTTTCCGAAACACGCTGAGAAAATCATTTAGGTTATCCCCCAGCAGAACAGCGATCTCATAATCCTGTGCCACTTTATCCCGGCGGGCCTGCTTGTCGCTCGTTTTGACACGAAACAAAAGGTGCTTTGCGTCCACATAGGGGAATCCCAAAGCCTTTAATTTCTTTTCGGCACCCTCGAGAAAGGCCATTTTGGTATTGCTGATGTAAAAAACTTCTACACCTCTTCCCTTTGCGTAATTTAAGAACTCCACAGCACCCGGAATAGCCCCGGCCTGACCTGCCGCTATCCAGGGGCCCCAGGTCTTGGAAGAATATCCAAAATCCTGGCCAATTAGCCAGGCCTGATAGGCAGAGTTATCCGTAATTGTTTCATCCATGTCGACAATAACAGCCACAGGTTTGGAACCCGAATGGGAAGCCAGAAAGCTATCTAGATTCATCCGGGCCAAATTATAAGATTGATAACATATGGCACGATATTCGGCCGATGTCTGAACCCAATTGATGCCTAGGACGGACTGCTCATTCAGGTCTTTCGTGGTATACGCACACCCGGTCATCAGGCCTACGGCAACGAGAACCACTACGATCAAACTGAATTTTGCTTTGATTTTTTGCATCGAATCTCCTCCTTTCTTGTGGGTGGGTGCCCATCGGGCAATATATAAGGACGCTCCCAAAGCATGCAATTCAAAAAGGGCGGATGCCTTGGGCGTTGAAAACGATGGCAAAACCATCGCAAATGCTGTTAAATCTATATTTGGAGCATAAACCGGAATGTCGGTGAAGATCTGAAAAATCGGGGCCATTATATTCATAGATTTAAAATAATGCAATCAACTTTTATTAGTTTTTGGGCTCTTTTCTTGCGTCTAAATGCGATATTGCACTATGATATTCTAATCCAACTTAAAGATACTTCAAAGCAAGTGCTTCAGAATTAGAAGTGCCTAAAGTGAACTAAAGTGAGCTAAAGTGCCTAAAGTTAAGGAACTCTGCCATTTTAATATAAAAGATTGAGCACAGCGATACCTTAACTTCAGGCACTCCAAACTTTAGTTCACTTTAGTCACTTATTTTATGGTTTATACTTAAAAAATAATCTACTATTTTCAAGACAACTTGTAGAATATTTAGAGAGGATCCTAATTTCCCGATGATCAACCGCGTCATCCTGATCGTTTTGGACAGTGTCGGTGTCGGGCATCTCCCGGATGCGGATCGGTTTAATGACGACCGAACCAATACCCTGCTGCATATTTACCAGCAGAGCGGTCGACTGGACATCCCCAACCTTTGTGCTTTAGGTATCGGAAAAATTGCAGCGGTCGGCTGCCGCGCGCCGGAAATCATCGGCTGTTACGGCAAGATGGCCGCGCAATCACCAAGCAAGGATACTACCACGGGGCATTGGGAGATCGCCGGACTGGTGCTGGATTCGGCCTTTCCCACCTATCCGAATGGATTTCCCGGGAAAATCATCGAAGCGTTTGAAAAAAAGACCGGTCGGAAGATTCTGGGGAACTACCCGAGTTCCGGCACGAAGATTATCGAAGCGCTCGGACAAGCACATTTGGAAACCGGCAGCCCAATTGTCTATACTTCAGCGGATTCGGTCTTCCAGATTGCCGCGCATGAAGACATTATCCCCCTGGAAAAGCTTTACGAATACTGCCGAATCGCCAGAAGTATTTTAAATGGTCCGCATGCCGTCGGTCGGGTGATCGCCAGGCCCTTTATCGGAACACCCGGTAAATTCAAAAGGCACAATGCCGCCCGCAAAGATTTTTCGGTGGCTCCGCCGGCAGAAACCCTGCTGGATCTTTTACAAGAAAAAGGGATTGCCACTATTGGCATCGGGAAAATCGGAGATCTTTTCGGGCACCGCGGACTGAGCGCTGAAATTCATACCGACAGTAACGAAGATGGTGTCAACCGCACATTGGAATCCATGAAAAAGTATCGCCAGCAGAAGAGTTTGATCTTTGTTAACCTGGTAGATTTTGATATGGTTTACGGACACCGCCGCGATGTGGCCGGTTATGCCCGGGCGCTTGAGGCTTTTGATCGGCGTATCCCGCAGATCCTGCATACGATGTCGGCAGATGACCTGCTGATGATTACCGCGGATCACGGTTGCGATCCAAGCCATCAGGCCCATACCGATCATACCCGCGAATATGTGCCCCTGCTGGTCTATGGGCCCGGAATCAAAAAAGATGTCAATCTGGGCAACCGGTCGACTTTTGCCGACTGCGGCCAGACGATTGCCGATGTCCTCGGTGCCGGAAAGTTAACTTCCGGTCAAAGTTTTAAAAAGGATATTCTGTATGCATGCAAAGGTCATTGAAGCTGTAACCGCATTAAAACGCCATATCAGTGATGCGCCTCAAATCGGGATCATTCTGGGCAGCGGGCTGGGCGGGCTGGTGGATGAGATTGAAAATCCGGTCAGCGTCCGGTTCGAAGACATACCCCATTTTCCGGTGTCTTCAGTCGATGGTCATCGCGGAGAAGTTTTATGCGGTGCCCTTTGCGGTGCATGTCTGTTGGCGCTTTGCGGAAGGGTTCACTATTACGAGGGTTATGCCATGCGGCAGGTCGCGTTCCCGATTCGGGTCATGGCCGCGTTGGATGTAAAAACCGTAATTGTTACCAATTCAGTGGGTGCCATTAATGCAGCCTACAAACCCGGAGATATTGTGGCCATCAGGGACCACCTTAATCTGATGGGCGACAACCCTTTAAAAGGATCCAATGACTTCGTGGATCTGACAGAAGCCTACAGCCGTGAATTAAGAAATCTGGCCCGGGAAATAGCAGACCGGCAAGGCATCACCCTGCGGTCAGGCGTCTATGCGGGCTATAGCGGCCCGTCTTATGAAACCCCCGCCGAAATCAGAGCCCTGCGTATCATGGGGGCGGATATGGTAGGTATGTCCACCGTGCCGGAAGTGATTCAGGCCAACAGTCTGGGGATGAAGGTCCTCGGGCTTTCCATGATCACCAATATGGCGGCCGGCATGAGCGCAAAACCACTTTCACATGAAGACGTTATTGAGACTTCGAAAAAAGCATCCGCAAAATTCGCCACCCTGGTAAAAGAGATTATTGGCGAGCTTGAGCGCAGAAAGAAATAGTAAATGGAATGGATCCTGTTAATCCTGTCTAAAAATGTAATTAAATAGAATCCATTCCGAATTTTTACTCACAGATTTTCGTGAAGAGCGAAGAAGAGATGAACGTTTACGAAATCATCAAGAAAAAAAGAGATGGGCTGGAACTTTCCGGGGAAGAGATCCAATTTCTGATCAGCGGATTTGTCCAGGGGCGACTTCCCGATTCGCAGATGGCCGCCTTTTTAATGGCCGTGTATTATAGAAGCATGAACATCCGTGAATGCTGTGATCTGACCCGGGCCATGGCGCAATCAGGGGAGATCGTGGATTTATCCAAAATCGAGGGCTTTAATGTAGATAAGCATTCAACCGGTGGTGTCGGCGATACGACCACACTCGTGCTGGCGCCTCTGGTGGCGGCCAGCGGCGGGGTTGTCGCT
>JASFIU010000417.1:0-4552 GCA_050122495.1 Desulfobacterales bacterium
AAATCCCTGAGAAGTCTTAGCAGCATCCCGCAATATTTATCGAATCGGGTCCCGCCGGTCAGAAGCAGACGATTTCAAAACATTCTTTCTGAATTTAAAGCCCGCTATTCTAAAAATAATTATAAAATCAGGGGCTTGACAATTGTCGACTACCGGGCCCGAGCGATCATTCCGAAATCACGTTACCGTCTGCAGCCACAACCGACCGATGTGCAGTTGAAAAACCACGTTTCAAATCAATTTCCGGTGCATTCGATTAAGACCGAACAAGCGGCGATAAGAACACCGCCGCATACCTACCATAAAATTAATGATAAAGAACCTTTTGAAACACTGAGACATCAAACCAGGCCTCAGCCCGTCGTTTTAAACGAGCATCAAATTATCGATCAGAATGTTCAAAAAGCGGCCGCAAAATACGATTTATCCCCGGATTTGATCCGGGGTGTCATTCGGGCCGAATCCAATTTTGAGGTCAAGGCCGTATCCAGGGCCGGCGCCCAGGGCTTAATGCAGCTGATGCCGGCCACCGCCAAAGAGCTTGGTGTTCATAATCCTTTCGATATCGCCCAAAATATCGACGGCGGCGCGAAATATTTAAGACAAATGCTGGATCGTTTTGGCGGGAATATTCGAAAAGCGCTGGCGGCTTACAATGCCGGCCCGGGAACCGTAATAAAATATAAGGGCCGGGTCCCCTATCCGGAAACCCGGCAGTATATTGAACGTGTGCTTCGATTTTCAAGACAGATGGCTTGAGTCGATGCCGTAAACACTTTTGCAGGAAAAACTCAGGGTACGCGAATGGTGTTCCCGTTTTTGCACTCGGCGTGATTGTCACCCGTAGACCGGTCATCAGATTTTTCTTGATAGCTATAGGTGATTAAGCCGGTTTGACTTCTGATTTGGACTTCTTGCCCTGCTTTAATCCAGCCTTCAAAGACCTCATCCATCCGCTCTCTATTCTTATCTTCGTCCCAGGCATATACGTGCACATCATGTCTACCGGCCTTGAGCACACAAGTTTGATCGTCTGCAGTGGCATCAGAGAACAAAAAAAGGCCCGCAAATAGAATTGTCAAAGCAGCCCATAACGAAAAACATAAGCTTCTCATTGCATCCTCACTGCTAAAAAAAGTTTTCAGGCTGTAAACTTTAGATATTTCTCGCTTTAAATATAAACATTTAAAAAACAACTTAATAATTTTAGAAAAAAAAGCAATACTAAACTGTGAATCCACAAAACAGCGGAAATCAGACCGGCAACATCAAACGCACGCGCTGCAGGTCTTGGTTTCGACGACCCTGCAATGATGTATTCGAACCCATTTTTTTATTGACAGTGCTTCGGCATTCAATTATACCCCTCGCTTCGATTTGAAAAAGCACTTTATTTAGGAACATCAAAAAATAATAAAAACTTTGAACAGCTTAATGAATTTAAATGCCAAACCGCTTTACAGCACCCGGGCACGGATTTCTAATTTAACCGCCATATCAGCAGCCCTGGCGATAAAAGACCCCTATACCCAGGGCCATGCCCGACGGGTGGCCATTTACGCCCGGCGGCTGGCCATGCGGATTGGTCTGAATCCGCCTGAAGTTAAAAATATTCGGCTTGGCGGTCTGCTGCATGATATCGGAAAAATCGGTTTGAGCGAGCAGGTTTTAAATAATACCGGCAACCGGCTGTCCGCCGATATGATAGCTGAACTGCGCCAACATCCTCAAATCGGTGCGGACATTCTGAAAGATTTTAACTATCCTAAAGCGGTCATTGATTTTGTCAATTTTCATCACGAACAAATGGACGGCAGCGGCTATCCTTTAGGACTCATAAGCTACCAGATCCCCCTGGGTGCCAAAATCATCCGGGTCGCTGATTGCTTTGATGCGATTACCACCGACAGGCCCTACCAACAGCGCAAAAGCCGGATCGAAGCGTTTGCCATCTTACATCAAATCAGCGGCACCGATCTCAACTCCGATCTGGTCGACGCATTCATGGCCGACATAAAAGAAAACGGGCTGGCACAGTATCGGAAGCGTTCCCTTTCGTTATACCGCCCGGTTTTAGCAGATGACTTCTCTAACTTATTCTTTCACCGCTGACCTGTGTCGCTGAGCACCATCAGTTTTTAAAAATTTGAAGTCCCGCCTCTGCGGGGCCTGCGTGTTTGCATGGCGGGCGCAGATCGCTAAGCACTTAGAGGGCATTATTCTTTGACTGCAAACCGACAAGAAGCCAACGTAAGGATAATTCTGGCCTTAACCCTTATCCACTTCACGGGTGACTTTTATAACTCTTTTATTGTCCCCCTGCTGCCGCTTTTTATCGATAAATTCGCATTAACCCTGGCCCAGGCCGGCTTGATTACAGGTCTCAGCCGCTTTATGGCATTTGTGATTCAGCCTCCGGTGGGATATCTTGCCGACCGCTACCCCTCGCGTTATTTTGCTTTAGGCGGCCCTTTGCTGGTCATGGTTTTTATCCCCCTGACCGGAATCACGTCCTATTTTTGGATGCTAGTCCTTTTCGTATGTCTGGGTTCGGTGGGATCATCCATGTTTCATCCAACCGCCGCCGGGATGGTCGAACCCTATGCCGGCCGGCATTTTGGGTTGGCCATGTCTATTTTTGGAACAGGCGGTACGCTCTCCTTTGCCATCGGACCGCTTTTTATCAGCTGGTTTGTCGGCCGATACGGCCTCAGTGCGACACCCTATTCCATGATATTGGGTTTAGCCGTATGGATTTTTCTATGGTTAACCGTTCCGGTTCCTCAAGCCAGTACCATAAAGAGCCGCGGTTTTATTGACTCATTTAAGGAAATTTTCGGCCCGGTCTGGATGCCGATTTTTTTAATCTGGCTGGTGATGACCCTGCGTGCCTTTGTCGGCCAATCATTTATGACCTTTCTTCCGGTAATGGTTGCACGTCAGGGTTATTCACTGGTCGCCATCGGCGCCCTGGTCTCTTTATTTACCATCGCCGGTACGCCCAGCGGCCTTTTAGCCGGACACCTATCCGACCGGATCGGCTTTAAGCCTGTATTTATATCCGCCCTGCTTTTAGCCACACCCAACATGCTGGCCCTGCTTTACCTGCCGGGCAACTGGATTTTTTTATTTGCCTTTGTGGCCGGATTTTTTATTATGGCCCCCCTCCCGCTCGGGGTTGCCCTGGCGCAAAGGCTGGCTCCCCAGGGAAAGTCCATGGCCTCCAGCCTCATGATGGGGCTTGCCTATGGTACGGGGGGATTGCTGACCCCTCTGACCGGAAAGCTGGCGGATATTTTTACCATCCAGCCGGTATTGGCAGCGCTCGCCTTTATTCCTTTATTGACGGCTGTGCTGATTTATTATCTTTTTAAGAAAGAACCTTCACCGGCGCCGGCAGGGTCTTGATTTCCCAATTTAAATTTTACATTAAAAGGCATTTAAGATCATGCCATCCCTTTTAAATGCAATGTGTCGTTAAACCTGTCAAAACCGGGTAATATATTTATCAGCCGTCCAAAACCTGCTATAGTTATATTTGACAGTGAGTGGCGGATTTGTCATTATTTACATAAGACCAGATAAAAGCGTAAGTAAACGGCATACACCACCCCGCAAAAACATTTAAAGTTGATTTTAGACAAAACAACACGGTTCAAAATAAAGGAGATGGCATGAAACCCATCACCATGGTTATTCTTTTCATATTTGCCTGTCTAACCCCATCCGAGCTGGTAGCCGAAATTTATTTTTGGACCGATGAAAACGGTGTTAAACATTACAGTAATACACCGCCGGCTGACAGATCCGTTCAGATAAAAACAGCCCGGGAGATTCGGACTAGCTCGGAAATTTCCCAAAACAGAGCGAAAATAGACGAAGAAAACATCGAAGCCATACTTGAAGAGCTGGATAAAGCCGAAAAATCTTCAGCACCTACAACGCGCACGGCCCAGCAAAAACCTTCCCGCCAGGAACGTATTCAAATTGAACAGGAAAAATTGAAAGAAAAACTGGCCTATCTTCAAAATCTCCCGCCGGAGGCCTTTGCGAATTCCCGCAGCAGGAATGTAATCATCGGGCGGTATCAGTACCGCTTAGAGCAGTTGCTGTCAGACCCGGATGGCTATTTCGAAAAGTACGGCTATAGATGAAAGACACACCTGGTAGCAGGTCTCCCAAAAATGTTCTCAAGGTCATGTTGTATATTTTAGTTCCGTTGAGTTTTTGAACTGAGAAAATCACAGATCACAAAACACAAATTTCAAACAATAATCCGCCGCAGGCGGAACCAAAATTCAAAATTTCAAACTTTGGGTCATTGAAAATTGAGATTTGAGATTTATTTGTAATTTGGTTCTTGAAATTTGGGAT
Organism: Desulfobacterales bacterium; assembly: GCA_050122495.1. GTDB lineage: Bacteria > Desulfobacterota > Desulfobacteria > Desulfobacterales > JAHEIW01 > JAHEIW01. Next base: position 4,375 of record JASFIU010000417.1, read on the forward strand.
TTAACGAATCTATCTTTGAAAAAAAGATTGCTAAAATTAATCCGTGTTTTGAAAATGCTTGCGAAACGCGATATGAGGAGAGGGTATGACCCCCGTTGATTTGACAAACTGGCCGCGTAAGGATGTATTCGAATTCTACCGCGATTTTGACCATCCCCAAATTAACGTGTGTGTGGAT
>JASFIU010000418.1:0-4549 GCA_050122495.1 Desulfobacterales bacterium
CCGCAAACGGGAATTGAACGCCGGCAGTCTCCTTGACCTGCTGCATCAGATTACGCTGGACCATCTGGCCCTGAACACAGCGGGCGTTGCCGTCTTTTAGCATTTGCAGGGCTTTTTGCGGGGTAATCTCGTCCTGGGTTAGTTTAGTTTGGCTCACGGCGAATTGATAGGCACACGCTCTATTGTCGACAGGCCTAAACTTGAACCTGCAGTAGCTGCGATCAATTGACCGCCAGCCTTCCGCATGAAATTTCTTCGGCCCGCGTCGGTGGATCTCATCTTATTCTTCTTTCTTTGACCTTGTCTATTTTTTGCAACAGCGAGTGAAAACCGGCGGTCAGCCGCTTTCAGATGCTATCCGGATGACGCGGCGTCAGCAATTTCGGCTGACGGTCGGGTCACCCGGAAAAGAAGCCAGAGGGAGAATGCCAGTACAATTAACTCGGCACTGAGGGTGAAGAGTAGCGACGTCAGGCTGACCGCATCGATAGCCGACAACGTCTTGGCGGGATCCCCTCCGGTTGCGGAAATCGGGACGCCTGTTTGGGGCGTGGCCAGGAGGATAAATAATATCCGCAGCACCGCATTTATCATCAGGATCATTGAAAACAAAATACCCAGACAACTTGCCCCCAGGCCTATCCAGAGGGTCCGCATCACGGAGGACTTTGGAGGACGCGACTCCGGATCGGGAATGCGTTTGGCCAGGCGGGCATATTGATAGAACCAGAAAATGGTAAAAAGCATCACCACTAAGCTGCCGTAAGACAGGTAGTTGCGCAGATCAATTCCCCTGCGCTGGGCGGAATCAGGGCCGCTGATAAATAAAACATAGACCAGCAGGATGACGGGCAGAATAATCAGGACAACCTGGATCCAAAAACCGATCCAGCCCAGGCGCGAAAATTGCCTGGCCATGCTTTCAGGCTTGGAGAGCTTCCACGGTGTTTTCATCTTTTTGGACATGATTTATCTCACAGGTTTTTTAAATCTAAGGATTCACTCGCGGGCTTTTCTGCCACCTCCGAACCGAGCAGGGATGAAGATCACCGCGAGATGGGGAGAGCTTACGGGGACGGTTGATTATTCGGTCTCCGAAAGAGCGCCGAACGGAGCGATTTATGCTCGCCCGGTGAACACCTTGCTTCATGCTTGCTACATGTCAACCGTCAATCGAGTAGTTCCATCAACTTGCCGCAGCACGGCGGGATGCGGTCGCCGGCCTTGAGCTTGACGAATTTGTTGCACGTCTGGCAATAACAGGTGCAGTCCTTGTCCACATAAACCGCCGGATATTCCTCTTCGCCCTTGTCGCCTTCGACGGCAAAACTGGCCGTGTTATTTTTTGCCGGGACATACTCACCCACCGGCACTAGCTTCTGATTGAAACGGGCACAGTCCACCAGCATTCGCCACAACCCTTCTAACATGGTTTTTTCGTAATCGGCCTCAGGTGTGAATTCCACCGTGGTTTTGCTGAGTTCGATCCGCATCGGCAATCCTCCTTCATCTTGAGTTTTACAATACAGGCCCATGGGGCCCGGCTCCAACGTCTAAATTAGCTCCCGGTAGTACGGTGGTTCGCATCCGCGCCATTACTACCGTGGTTATCCGTATCATGAAATGTCCAAAATTTCAAAGAACTGATGCTATACAATGGCCGGCTACCTGGATCCAGTTGAAGCTTTTTGCATCATCAGAATCCTAGGCTGCCAGCTCCCCGGCCAGGACACCGCGCGGCAGCACCGAGATCGCCATGCGCTCGGCGACACCGTATATTCGCCGCATCTTATCCAGCACGTCGACCTGTAAGCGGTGCTTGAGCAACCGCTGGGGATCATCCTGGGCGAGACGCGCTGCTTGCTGCTGGAGCAGCTCGTTTCCAAGTTTCCAGAGCTCATTACGGCGCGCAACAACCTCCTGGGCGGATCGCTCGTCCTTCTCTACGATCGACCGGAGTCCCGCACGTGCGGCCTCTCGAGTCGATTCGTAGAGTTGCACAAACAAGGCGCCTGTCGCCTCGCTGACGGTGATGTCCGCTTCTCGGAAAACCTCAGCCAGAGGCGCCACCTCGCGGCCAATTACGGCGCTAATGCTTTCGATTTCGCCCGTCGCATAGACCAGCTGGCCGTGCTCGTCCGATTCCGTGTCGGTTAGGTTCACACGGCCGACGTGCTGCAGGTATTGGAGGACGGCCTCGCGCAATACTACAACTTGATCGTGGAGCTGCGAGACCTCACGAAAATCGCGGGTTTGGAAGGCCGCCGGCACCTTCTCCAGCATCTGATTGACAAGTTCGGACATGTGCCCGAGTTCGAGGCGGGCGCGCTCGAGCGCCAGGGAGGGAACGCGCATCAGTTCTTCGTCCAGAAACCGGGGCCGAACGATGACCATCTCGGACACCGGGCGATCCGGGACCAAGCGGTGTGCCAGGCGGGCAAACAGCGCGCTGAAGGGTAGAAAGATCACCATGTTGGCGGTGGCCCAGATCGTGGCGGCGTTGGCAACCTGTCGCGGCACCTCCTGGGCAAGTCGTTCAGCGCCCTGAAGGTCCGGGTGCGAGGCCGACACCCATACGGCCATGCTCGCAAGCTGATCGATGAAGGCGATCCACAACACGGCGCCGAGCACATTATAGACAACGTGCACCACCGCCGCTCGCAACGCATCCTGGGGTTTACCCAGCGCAGCCAGCAGCGCGGTCACGCAGGTGCCGATCTTGGCTCCGAAGACGATGGCGATACCGGCAGGCAGCGTGACGAAACCCTGGGTGGCCATTACCACCACCAGACCGATGGTCGCCGATGAGGACTGCACCAGCGCCGTGAAAAGCGCTCCCACAAGCATCCCCAGAATCGGTCGCTCCATGGACCGCATCAGTTCGACAAAGCCCTCGTGCGTCCGGAGGGGCGCCATGGCATCGCCCATAGCAGCCATCCCGTAAAAGATCAGGCCAAGACCCATCAGCATGTCGCCGTAGTGGCGTGCGCGGCCGTTTTTCCCGAGAAAAATCATCAAGAAGCCGACGGTAATCAACGGCAGGGCCGCTGCGGTTACATTGAAGGCCACAATCTGCGCCGTGATGGTTGTGCCGACGTTGGCGCCGAATATCACACCGATCGATTGGACCAGGGTCATCAGGCCGGCACTCACAAAGCCGACCACCAGAACGGTGGTGACCGATGAGGACTGGATGACAGCAGTTACCAGGGCTCCGGTGATCGCCCCGGTCACAGCGTTGCGCGTTAGCTTGGTCAGTAGAACCTTCATTTGCTCCCCGGCGGCTGCTTTTAGGCCGTCGGTCATCTTTTCCATACCATACAAAAATAATGCAAGTCCGCCTAACAGGCCCACTCCCATGGCAAGCGGGTTCAGGGGCGCCGGATCGCTCTCCGCGGCCGCTGCGCTCTGCGGCCAGAGCAAGCAGGCCGCCTGGAGGGCTGCCAAAGCCAACAACGCGAGAAAACCCCAATGGTACCGGCTGAATGCGGCCACAAACGACATCGAAGGTTTGGCGCTTAAACGGTGGGTGTTGCTTACGAGAGACGCTTTTTTGTTATTCCATTTTGTTCGTTTCATTTTAGCCTCGGTTTTGGTTAAGGACATCGGTTTTAGCGCCAATGATACTTTCTTCGCTGCTTATGAATACAACCGTGTAAATTATACATTGTAATCACAATGTAAAATAGAAACTGGAAACTTTTCCAATTTGATCATAAAGTGCCCCTTCGAACCGGCAGGCTGCCTGTGTCCAAAATTGCAACAATTCAAATGGGTTGGAGAAGAGATCCTCTTGACACTCGAAACAGTATCCGGTATCCAAACATGAGTCTTCGGTAATTGACTAATGAATTTGAATCGAAAAAAAAAAGTGGGTCTGTGGTTGGTTATGCTGATCACGCTGGGGGCGGCTGCAGCCCTTTTAAATCACGGGGCGATACCGCAACCTCTAAGCTACCATGGTTTTGCGGACAAAAAAGCCATATGGGGTATCCCTAATTTTTTCGATGTGTTATCCAATTTGCCGTTCGTGCTGGTCGGTTTATTGGGGCTGTATAAAACCTCACGTAAAAACAGAATTAATATTATTTCTGAAAATCGTTTTAGCTATCAAGTGTTTTTCATCGGGGTGGCCCTGGTTGGCGTGGGGTCCGGCTATTATCATTTGTCGCCCGACAATGCCACGCTGGTTTGGGATCGGATACCGATGACGATCGCATTTATGGCGTTGTGCTGCATTGTAATCGGTGAGTATGCGTCCGGCCGCTTGGGCGCAATTTTATTGGTTCCGCTTGTGTCGGTTGGCGTTCTGTCGGTGTTGTACTGGCACTGGACCGAGGTTGCCGGGCGGGGCGACTTAAGGCCGTATATATTGGTCCAATTTCTACCGATGCTCCTCATACCCGTTATCCTCTTCTGCTTCAAGTCCGGATTTAACAGGGTGAGCGGCTATTGGTTATTACTTTTAGCATATGCGATCGCCAAACTATTCGAGCATTTTGACAGAGAAGTGCTCGGCGCAACGCTTTTTATCAGTGGTCATTCTTTA
>JASFIU010000419.1:0-4545 GCA_050122495.1 Desulfobacterales bacterium
ACGTCGAAAACTGGAAACCCAATTCGGCCAAGAATATGCTGAATTTCTGCTGCTAATGGGGGCCATCCGTAAAAAACTGCTGAGCCAGGACCATGCACCCGAGGCCCATAAAGGATTATTTAATCAATTGATCGATAGCGATCTCATTCGGTTAATGCAGGCCGGCAAAACCGAAGAAATAAATTCGCTGCTTTATAATATTCTAGGAGAAGGGTATAAAATCGAAGAACTGCTATAAACTAGCGCTTATTGGTTGAGCCCGTTACCCGTTGAGCCGGTTGAGCCCGTTAAAAAATAAAATCAGATGTTTTTTCCAATTTTAACGGGCACAACGGGGCAACGGGCAAAACGGGCTAACGGAATGCGGAGCATTAATGGAATCAATTATCCTCGTCAGCGTTGTATTGTACCTGCTTAGCACGGCGGGCTATTTTGCATTTTTATTTGTCCAAAAGGATTATTTCCAGCGCGCCGGATTCTTTTTGCTGCTGGTCGGTTTTTTATTTCATACCCTCACGATCGTTTACGGCTTTATTAAGGCCGGACATATGCCGGTCAGCAATATGCATGAAACCCTGTCTTTTGCCGCTTGGGCCATGGCCGGGGTATTTCTGTGCATCCAAATTAAATTTAATTTAAAAATTCTGGGAATATTTGCAGCGCCGATTCTGGCGCTCATTATGATCATCGTTTCGCAGCTTCCCAACGAGCCGGCCCAGGCGACCAAAATCTTCAAAAGCTTCTGGCTGGTGAGTCATGTCACGGTCATCTTCATCGGAGAGGCAGCGTTCGCCCTGGCCTGCGGGCTGGGTATGCTGTATTTGCTTCAAGAACGCGAAATCAAAACCAAAAAGCATGGATTCTTTTTTAAACGCCTGCCGTCTTTGGACATGTTGGACAGCATCGGATATGTCTGCATCGTAGTGGGTTTTACCATGCTTACGTTAGGACTGATAACCGGCTTCGTTTATGCAAAAACCTTCTGGGGCCGGTTCTGGAGCTGGGATCCCAAAGAAGTTTGGGCCGGAATTACCTGGCTGTTTTACGCGGTCCTGCTCCATGAAAGACTGACGGCCGGATGGCGTGGGCGGCGGTCTGCCATCATGGCCATCATCGGCTTCGGGGTGCTGATATTTACATTTTTGGGTGTCAATCTGTTAATGACGGGACACCATGAGGGTTTTACAAGATTCTAAGATTGAGGAATTGCGAATTGAGGAATTAAGGAATTAAAGGCAGCATTTTGATTTGAATCCCTAAATTCCTAAATCCCTTAATTCCTAAATGTTGGTTTGTTTGAATTATGTTGGATATCGTATTACTTGGCATAAATCACGAGACGGCTCCGGTTGAGGTTCGGGAGTGTATCGCCTTTACAGAGGAGGAGTCGAAATCCGCCCTGCACGCGCTTTTGCGGAATGCCTTCATTAAAGAAGTTCTGCTTTTTTCAACCTGTAACCGGGTGGAGGTTTTACTGGTGACCGATAATCCATCCCGGGCGGTTGAGCAAACCAAAGGCTTTATCGCCGAATTCAACAAAATACCGTTGGCGCAATTTGAAGATGCCCTCTATGTCCATAAAGGTGACGATGCCGTGCGTCATGTTTTTCGCGTGGCCGCGAGCCTGGATTCAATGGTCGTGGGCGAGCCCCAGATCCTGGGCCAGGTAAAAGAAGCCTACCGAACCGCCACCGACGAAAAAACCTCCGGCGTCATCTTAAATCGCCTGTTGCACCGCACGTTCTTTGTCGCCAAGCGTATCCGCACTGAAACCGGCATCGGGGATCGGGCAGTTTCAATCAGCTATGCCGCCGTTGAACTCTGTCGCAAAATATTTGGAGAACTGCTCGACAAAAAAGTGTTGCTTATCGGCGCCGGAGAAATGGCCGAGCTGGCGGTTGAACACCTTCTGCGCAACAAGGTCGCCAACGTATGGGTGGCCAATCGTACCTTTGAAAGCGGTGTTGAACTGGCCCGGCAGTTCAACGGCAGCGCCATCCGATTCGAAGAAATTCCGGAGAGCCTCAAAACGGTTGACATCATTATCAGCTCCACCGGAGCAACCGATTACGTGATTGAGCAGGATCATGTCAAAGGCATCATTCGCAAGCGTCGCAATCGCCCGCTATTTTTTATGGATATTGCCGTCCCCCGGGACATCGATCCGGAAATCAATCGCCTCGCCAATTCATATGTTTATGATATTGATGACCTCAAGGGAATCATCGATGAAAATATTGATGACCGCCGCAAAGAGGCGATTAAAGGTGAGCGCATCGTTGATGAGGCTGTCATCCATTTCCGCGAATGGCATGAAAGTTTAGATATCGTGCCAACCATCGTTGCCCTGAGAAATAAAATGGAATCCATCGCGGCCGCAGAACTCAAAAAAACCCTGCAATCCAGCAACATCTCGGAGCAGGAAGCCGAGGCTATCCACAAAATGGCGGATTCCCTGGTCAACAAGATTCTGCATGATCCGACCCTGTTTCTAAAACAAAACGGCATGCGCGAAGATAAATCCGTTTATATCGATACCGTCCGCAAACTGTTTAAGCTCGATGAATAAAAAAATCGTCCGTTGCTAGTCGTCAGTGGTCAAGCCCGTTCGTTGTCAGTGGTCCGTTGTCCGTTGCAACTTCATAAACCAAACAGCTAAGCTTAGTAGGCTGCCTTAACGATCTCACTTAATTGATTCATTAGGGAGTTTTCCCGATCCTTCAAATTAGTGCATACAACGGACAACGGACCACGAACGACGAATAATAAATTCGGAGAATTTATGATGAACAAATCAGCCTTTCTTTTTCCAGGCCAGGGCTCCCAGAATGTGGGGATGGGGGAGGAGTTTTATCAGGAATATGATTTTGTTCGTGAAATATTCGACATGGCTGAAGAGACCGTCAAAATGCATATCTCCAAGCTGTGCTTTAAAGGCCCCATGGAAGAGCTGACCCAGACGGTCAACCTGCAGCCCGCTGTTACAACCGTCAACCTGGCCTGTTTGGCCGTCCTTCGAAAAGAAGGTGTTGATTTCGATCTTTGTGCCGGCCATAGTCTGGGAGAATACAGCGCACTTAATTCCGCCGGCGTTGTATCCGCTGAAGACACCATCAAGCTGGTATATCATAGAGGCGCACTTATGCATCGCGAATCCACCCGCTACAAGGGCGCGATGCATGCCATTGTCGGATTGCCGATTGCTGAGGTCAATGATCTCGTCGCCGAAGTGCAACCACAGGGCGTCGTATCGGTAGCCAACCACAACAGCGAACTTCAGATTGTGATCACCGGCTCACCGGAGCCGGTCGAAAAAGTTTCCATGCTGGCCGCGCAAAAAGGGGCCAAATCCATACCGCTGAAAGTCAGTGGTGCCTGGCACAGTGAACTCATAAAAGGCGCCGAGCAGGAGTTCAAAGAAGTTCTATCCCAGATCGGCTTTAACCCTCCCGAAAAATCTATCATCCTCAATGTTTCGGCCGACATGTCCACCGATGCCGATGAAATCAAAGACATCATGGGCCGGCAGCTGTGCAGCCCGGTCAAATGGTATGATTGCATGGGCAAAATGACGGAAGCAGAGGTTGAAACCTTTGTGGAAGTCGGACCGGGCAGAGTGCTGGCCGGTTTATTAAAAAAGATTTTACCGACCGATTACCCTGCCAAAGTTTACAACGTCGCCAACATGAAACAGCTCGAGCGATTTCTTAAGGAAAATTGACAATATCCTTTACGGCCGGCGCTGGAAACCCAGCAAGGCATTGGATTGGATGGATTCCCCGGCAGGGGCCCGCTCAAAAGATGGTCCCATTTTTGAAGCTGAAGTCTGAAAACCCTCAAATATCAGGCTTTGAGAATTGACATCAGACAAACCATTTTAAAAAAAATTTAGAGCTTAATCTGAGTGTTTCCTTGAGAGAGCACGTGGAAGCATCAAGACCGAAACGAAGATGCAGGTTGCCGCAACGGAAAGCACAATAAACAGACTGTCAAATCCCCAGCGAGCATGAATCAGAGCGATGATCGGCAAAGATGAAGCCATAACCGAAAATGTAACAATGTAACGGAAGGCATAAACGCGACTTCGCCATTGGCTTTGGGTGATGCGGCTGATTAGAACATCGTTGATGGGAATCTGACCGAATACAACGAGCATGAAGGCGGTGGCCGCGAAAAGGGCATTCCATCCTGTGAGGCCCGGCATCACTGCAAAAAAGACAGCCTGGAGTGCGGCAATGAACACAAACACCAATCGAATCGAAAAATGATCCACCAGATATCCAACGATAAGCTGTCCAAACGCTGCTATGGCAAACACAATAAAAGCATACCATCCGATCAAGGTTGCCGATATTCCAAGCTCGCCTAGACGCTCATCAAGGATTTTGGGCAATGCGAAGGTTGTGCTCTGAAAAACAAGCCCGCCGATGGCCGTAGACACGAAGATGATTATGAATACACGGATGAGCAAACGCCTGTCCAGCAATGCTGTATGATTAGACTTCTGGGCTTCAGGACCGTTGCCAATTTTTTCGAGTCCCTCTC
>JASFIU010000420.1:0-4536 GCA_050122495.1 Desulfobacterales bacterium
AGCAGCACTATCGGGTTGCCCTGACCCGTTAGACTGTATGCGATTTTAGTGCCATCCTGTAATGTCACTTTGTCATTCATCTAATCCTCCTGATGATTTCGGTAAGTTAGACGCCATCTCACAATTCATTCCCGGCTCGGCAACTCTTTTAAGGCCACCTTTGAATTTAATTATTAATTTGGGTTCTGTAACCGGCTTGCACCAGTCTATAAATCTATCTATTAAGCTAAGCCTTCATCGCTCCATGTCTCCACGCAGCTTAAAAATCTTAGGATCGAGCGAGTTGTCTCTACAGGTTTTTCGAGTTGAGGCATATGTCCGGCTCCCTTAATAACTTGAAGCCATGAATTCGGGAGCAATCGGTTCATCTTCTCCTGTTCTTCAACCGGTATCCTTTGATCGCCGGCGCCAGCAATAAGTAGCACGGGAACCGTAATTTTCGCTATGTGATCTTCTAGCTCGTAAGCCATAGCCTTGCTTACGATTGCAATATAAGCATACTCAGGAATCTTGTAGCAATCACGCACAAGCTCCTTCACAAATTGGGGGTCTGTTCCTGGCGCAAAGAGGAGTGGCTGCAAATAATTCAGGTAAGCGCTCCAGCCCATTTGTTGCACTTCTCTTATTTGCTCCTGGCCGAACTCCCCTTCGGCCGGCCCCTTCGGGCGTTCCCCGGTCAGAGGAGTAACTAAAACTGCGGCCTGTACGCGTTCTGGGTGTGTCAGGCAAAATAGTTGCACGACCTTTGCGCCCAATGAATGCCCTATCAATATCACCTTGCGCTCGATGCCGAGGTGGTCTAAGAGCAAGCGTACATCCTCCACGAAGATCGGTAGGGAGTAATTCTCTTTACCCTTCGGTTTGTCTGAGTCTCCATGTCCACGCTGGCTTATTACCGCTACTTTGTATCTTCGCGAGAGATCAGAAATCTGGTCTCTCCATAAGTCCCTGCTGAATCCCAATCCGGGAATCACCAGCAGCGGCATCCCAGAGCCCTGCACATCGTAGTCGATATGAATGCCATTTACTAGCGCTTTAGCCACTCGCGTGCCCTCCGGAAAGCGTTGTCTTTATGGATTACTCTTGTATGCTTAAATATGAAACTGCTCGTCAGTCCATTATCAGAGAGGGAATAAACAGAGAAACCTCCGGTATAAACATAACGGCGAATGTAACCAGTAACACCACCAGAAAAAAATACTTCCCATGTTTCCACCATTGGTAGACATTAGTGTCAAGCAAACGGCAAACGAAAAGCATCGTGACCCCAATAGGAGGCGTCAAGTTTGCCAACAAAATAATCATGCTGAAACTGACACCAAAATGTATCGGATCTATACCTAAAGTCCTTGCGGCCGGCAACATCAATGGAAAGAAGATCAGCATTATGGGCACGGCTTCTATGAACATGCCCATGATGAAATACAATGCAAAATTCGCCAGCATAAATTGGAAGGCATTAAAGTCCCAGGCAATGAACAATTGTTCAACCACTTCCGTAAGGTTCAGCCTGACAACCAGCACCCCAAAAACAGCAGCACCAGAAACGAGGAAAAGATAACTCATTGCACTGAGCAAGTTTCTGCTAATTGAATCTGCTAGATGGGCTAAAGTGAGTTCACGCCTATATAGGGTGACACCCAGTAAGAGAGCATAGATAATGCCCGACGCGCCAGCCTCTACGGGAGTAAAAATACCGAGCCGCATGCCTGCCAAAATCACAATTGGCACCGCCAAACCAGGAAGTGCTGCAAGAAATGACCCTTTGCGCTCCTGATCCGCTTTTTCTTTCTCCGGATTGCGATCTGGTTTTTCCTTCAGCTCATAACGCCCTTGAGTCAGGGCGCTTGCGATCATTAGACCTATCGCTGTCAATATTCCAGGACCGATCCCGCCCAACCATAGTCGAATTACGGATATCTCACCGGCAAGGCCCAAAATTAGTAGAATATTACTTGGAGGGATCATTGATCCGATCAGACCCGCGCAGGTAATCAGCCCGGCCAGATACGCTGTATGGTAACCCGCCTTTTCCATGTCTTTCCGGAACATTACGCTTAACATACCGGCTTCAGCGAGAGCGGACCCGGTCATTCCTCCCAAGAAAAGAGATATGATTACCAATACCTGCGATGTCCCCCCACGTATGCGCCGGCCTACATATTCCCCAAGCCATACAACCCGTTTGCTCACACCAATGTCGGACAGGAGGCCACCGAGCATGACAAACAAGGGTAAAGCGATCCAGACGTAGCTGCCAAGATATGCCATGACCGCTACGGGTGCCCCCGATAGAGGAATGCCGGCCACTACCATTCCGGCCACCCCTCCCAATCCCATCGCTGCAACTAGGGGTACTCCCACGATAGCTAGAAAAAACATAACACCAAAGCCGACAATTGCTGCTATCAGTGAAATCGCTGGCATACACGCACCCCCCACTTCACGATTTTGTTAATCAGCGCGATCACTCCACCGACAATAATAGCGAGGTACCCCACTTTCATAGACCACTCGAGGGCGGCGTAATGTGAATACAAGTTGGGCCAAAGTTTTATCGTGCTCCATACGAGAAAGAGGATAAAGGCTGACATTGACAAGTCCTCAACCAGTTCGGCCCATCTAGCGTTGAGGGAGATAAGTTTGACTTTGATATGCAGATCATCTCGGTCTATAAAGGAGATGCTGAGAAAAATGATCCAGAATGAGAGAATAACACACAGCTCTTCGATCCATACCAAACCAAGGTTACCCCGCATAACATACCGATCTGTTATGGCCACCAAAAGTAGGGCAATTACAGTCATAATTGCTGGTACAAAAACAAATCTTTTCAGTATGCTACTCAACTTGTCGCTAAGCACCGTATTCCTATCCCCTTTCTCGCAGGATTACGCCGTTTGTTTTTAGAAGGCCAATTTTTATCTCCAAACTTGCAGCTTTTTGGCCTCTCGATTAACAGCTAATTTCAAAAACCCTCCGATAGTCTCACTTCACCTTGGCCCTCTCGCTGAAAAGCCGCTTAATTAGTTCTGGTGGTGTGTGCTTAGCAACCTCCTTGTTATCATAAACGGAAGCGCTGCCTTCGCTCCACAACTTCATTTGCTCCGGCGTAAGATCAATGATTTCGGTTCCCCTTTCTTTTATCTTCTGCCGAAAGTATTCATGCTTCTCAAGATCGACTTTATGCTCATAAAGTGATGCCTCCTGCCCTACCTGAGTTAGCACATCTTTTATGTCACTCGGCAGGCTGTTCCAGAACTTTGTCGTAACCCACATCACTTGGGGCAGGTATTGGAAATTAACCATGGTGATATATTTACATATTTCATCAAAGCCGACATCGTGGATATGCGGAAGGGGAATCTGTACGGCTTCGAACATCCCCTGGTTCATGGACGGCAGGGTATCCGCCCAAGGTACCGGAATAGGATTGGCGCCCCAGGCCTTGTTGATTATTACGTCAAGTGGAGCAAGGCTGACTCTGACCTTCACGTTTTCTATATCCGCGGGGGTTACCAACCGTTTCTTTCTTGTGGCAATGGCTCGAGGGCCGCCGTTGCTAGACATAATAAACAACGCTTTAATGCCGATTTCCTTTTCCACATTAGCTTGTATTTCTCGACCGACAGGGCTGTACATCATATGCCGGAGTTGGGTAGGACCTTTCTTAATATCGTGGCTAGCGACAAAAGGTAAGTTCACCCAATCATATCGTCGCGTGAATACACCGATGGTTGAAGTGCCGGCAAGAGCGAAATCGATCGCTCCGGCAAGCAGGGCTTCCACAGCTTTCTCCTCATTATATAGGCTGCCCCGATGATGAAGCTCAAACTTGACTCGACCATTCGTACGTTTCTCAACCTCTTTAGCAAAATAGACGACACCCATCCCCGATGAGATCTTGGGGCTTGGATAGCCAGCGTAGACCCACTTGTACTTAACTGCCTCCTTTTGAGCGGCAAACAACAGAGATGGCAGCAGCAGTACGATTAACATCAGAATTAAAGATAGATTTCTCTTTTTCATTTTTTCCTCCTTATTCTGTATTGTTGTAGGTTTTCTGGTTATTTATTATGTGCTTCTATCACCTCCATAATTATCCATGGCGAAGGAAATTTGACCTTTGAAGAGTTTTCAAGCGATCGCAAAATGGCTGGCCATTGTTTAGTTTACGGTTTCAGCTTTGACTTAAGTTGAATAGAAAGTGCTTTCAGAGGATGGACTGCAACACTTTCAGCAATGCTTCGCATACAGCGCTAGTTATGAAAAGGAGATCCGATGTCGAGGGTGGTGTCGCCCCTCCATTTCCCCATCCTTTGAAGATTTAGCTATTTCAAGGCCTTGGAGGTGCATTTGCTATCATTTATAAGCCCAATAATAAGTTTCGTTATATGAAACTTTTTTTCCTTGATACGATACTTGTTGGCGATAAGTTTGTCAAGAAAAAAATGGATTCTATCCTTTATAGCGTTGAACACATCGACGAAATTGGTGCTTTGGAAGGAATTCCATAAAAGGAGGTTCTCACCCTCC
>JASFIU010000421.1:0-4481 GCA_050122495.1 Desulfobacterales bacterium
CGATGCCACCAGACCATTTTGATAGGTTCGTGAGATCTCTTCGGTTACGATAACGGAATACAGAAAATCCCCTCCAATGCCCCCGTAGTCGGGCGAAACTTCGGTACAAAGGAAACCGGCCTGACCCATTTTCTTCCAGGCCTCTTTGGGGACGATCCCATCCTTTTCCCATTGATCCGCGTGGGGCGTCACTTCTTTAGCAAGAAAATCACGCAGCCGTTCCCTGAAATTATGGTGCGCATCAGTGTAATTTAAGATATCCATCCGTTAAGCTCACATGGTTCTCACATTTCAAGTATTGCGATTTAGGATCACTATATTTTTAGAATCCATTTCTAAAAGGTGTATTAGAGTTCAGGGCAAGGCGCAAACCGATTCGAAAGCGGAGCATACACGTAAGTATGTGAGCATTTTGAATCGGTTTGACTCGCACCTTAATATTCATAAAAATAGATGCGAGATCCCGCTCATTTTGGCGGAGCAACGCGGCCATGGGCTCTTAGACGCCTTTTAGAAATGGATTCTATTTATATTTGCCGATAATGGATATACTGCACACATTCATGGCCGGAAAGCCGCCCAGATTGTGGGTCAGGCCATACCCGGGGTTATCGATCTGACGTTCACCGGCGCGGCCGTGAAACTGCAGATAAAGCTCATACAGCATTCTGAGGCCGGATGCCCCGATGGGATGGCCAAAGCATTTCAAACCGCCGTCCACCTGGCATGGAATCTTACCCTCGCGATCGTAAAATCCATCCATAACATCTCTGTAAGCCCGGCCCCTTTCAGAAATATGAAGATCTTCCATGGTGACCAGCTCGGTGATCGAAAAGCAATCATGGACTTCCATCATATGGATCTCTTCTTTGGGGTTGCTGATACCGGCCTCTTTATACGCCTGGGCACTGCAGTTGCTGGTCGTGATAAAATGATCACCATCCCAGTCGTTGAAACCCATCTCTTCGCCGCTGCTCAAAGCCAGCTGCAACGCTTTAACGGTCACAAAATCTTTTTTTCCCAGCTTTTTGGCCATTTCAGGGGTGGTGACGATGGCACAGGCAGCGCCGTCACTGACACCGCAGCAGTCAAACAGGCCCAGGGGGTGGGCGATAATCGGCGCGGCCATCACCTGCTCTTCGGTAACCGCTTTGCGCAGGTGGGCTTTGGGGTTCAGGGCACCGTTGGCATGGCTTTTAGCTGAAACGTGCGCCATGGCACGTTTAAGATCCTGATCCGGCACGTTATATTTGGCGGCATAGGCACTGGCCAGCTGGGCAAAGGCCCCGGGGGCGGTCATATTCGGAAACCACTGCCAGGTAAGGCTTCCGGAATCCGACCCCACAAAGCTGGGCAGGCCGCCATAGCCTGTGTCCTTGAGTTTTTCCACTCCCAGCGCCAGGCAAATATCGTACGCCCCGGAGGCCACCGCATAACAGGCGCCGCGAAACGCTTCGGTTCCCGTCGCACAATAATTCTCAACCCGGGTAACCGGGATCATCGGAAGGCGCAGCGTCAGGGACATGGGCAGCGCACTTCTGCCCACATTGATGCTGTCAAAACAGGTGCCCAGCCAGGCCGCACCGATATCCCTTTTTTCGATTCCGGCGTCCTCCAGGCACTCTTTAAAGGCCTCGACCATCAATTCTTCAGCGCCCATATCCCAGCGCTCGCCAAAGCGGGTGCAGCCCATTCCGATAATGGCGACTTTGTCTTTTATTCCCGTTGCCATGTTAGCGCTCCTTTAAAAATCCATCTTTTGCCCTGTTTTTGTGTTGTCCCACTAAAGGTTGTGCCCGTTGCCGGTTTGCCCGTTTGCCTGTTAAAAAATTGAAATCAGACATTTTTCCTCTTTTAACGGGCTCAACCGGCTAAACTGGCTCAACCGGCCAACCCGGAGGCTTGTTCTACTGATTTTGTGACAAGCTCGAGTTACTTTGAACCGAAGCTGAACAATTTTTCCAGCAGCTGTGACTTCATAATATCCCCTTCGATTTTCAGCTTACCGGAGGTATAGGCCTGCATGGCCGGCAGGGTTCCCTCCATCATTGCCAGAAAATCAGCAGCCGCCATCTTCAGGGTGCAGGCCGGTTTTGAGTGCGCCCCGGATTCAATCGTGCAGGTTTTGTCCTTAATCATGCAATGCCAGTCCCCGCCGCCTTCACCCGAGATGTTGAACTGAAATATGACATCGACACCGGCGGCCGCCTCGGCTTTAAAGGTCTCGGGCATTTTATCGAATATGGCGGCAACGCTGGCCTGCCCATCTGCCGCTGACGCGACTTCACCGTCCGCTGCATCCGGCGGCGCGACGAGGGCGAAGATGGCGCTGTTGGCTTCTTTAAATTCCCGGGCTTCATCGATGGCGTTGATTTTTTCCCAATTTTCGTGAATCTGCTCAGGGGTTGGCGGATGGTCTTTATCTCCCAGTTGAAGTGCCGGACCGGTCAGGACCGCTGCGCGGTTAAAGTAACCCATGCTGGAATTGAAGATGCCGCCGCTTTCCTGGCATGCTTCGCTGCAAAGAAGCATTGCGAGCGGTACGACAAATTCCGGTTTTGATTTTTCAAACAGATCCGGCGGCATTATATCTTCGGTCAGCCGCGAAGCCGCAATCGGCGCAATGGTGTTGATATGGATGTTATACTTCATGCTTTCAAGCTTCAGGGTGTTCATCAGCCCCAGCAGAGCTGTCTTGGCGGCGGAATAATTGGCTTGCCCGAAATTGCCGTATAGGCCCGCCGCCGATGTGGTCATGACGATACGGCCGTAGCCGTTCGTCTTCATGGCCGCCATGGCCGGACGGGTAACGTAATAAGCGCCGTTGAGATGCACATCTAAAACCGCTTTCCAGTTTTCGGGCTCCATTTTCAAAAAGCTTTTGTCTCTGAGGATGCCGGCATTGTTGATCAAAATGTCCAGCCGGCCGAAAGCATCCAGGGCGGTCTTAACGATATTCTCGCCTCCTTCGGCTGTCGCCACGTTATCGTAATTGGCTACCGCCTCACCGCCCGATTGTTTGATCTCGGCCACAACTTGATCGGCCGGACTTTGCGACCCCCGGCCCGACCCGTCCCGAGCACCCCCCAGATCGTTGACCACGACCCGGGCACCGCGCCTGGCCAGCTCCAGGGCGTATGCCCGGCCCAGGCCGCCGCCGGCGCCGGTGACAATCGCGACGCGATCGTCAAAACCAATCCGGCTTTCTGCTTCGATGGCACCGGAAACCGGAACGGCCTTCCAGAAGTAGTTCACAAATCCACGCTCCTTATCGACGCCTTTGCGTTTAAACGCCATTTGAATCGCAAGCCCAACCTTGAGATCGTCGAGTTCACAATCCGTAAAATCAGCCACCATCCGGCCGCCGTTTTCAAATTGAACCATCCCGTATATGGCCGGAGGATCCACGGATACGGACAGCATGTCTCCGGTGAAAGTTTTAACCCTCGCCGGCACATCGGCAAATTCATAATCTTCCTGGCTGTGGAAAGCGCCGCATTCGGGATTCACACAGATATCCATCTTTGGGAATTGGGGCGTACCGCATTCCCGGCAGCGGCCGCCTACCAGGCCGAGAATCATTTTATTCTTCCGCCATAAAACGGTGGTGGCCGTCTGGCTGGGTGCCTCTGCCCGGATACCCATCTCCGTCTGAATCAAATCCCTGAATTTCAGCCATTTCATATAGTTGTCGGTCGTTTTTTTGTTCTGCAACGATCCGGCAACGCCATTTCTTTCCACCAGATCGGTGACGCTTTCGGTCACTTCGAAAAGCAGGGCATTGGCGCCCTGGCCAAAACCGATCATCAGGATCCGGTCGCCCGGCCGCGCCTTTTCCAGGGCTGAAATAAACATGATAAATGGATGGGCTGCGCCGGTTTCACCGCAGACCTCATGCATATTGTCCACCAGTTTCTCTGACGTTGCACCCAGTTGAGCGGCGATATTGCGATGGTCCCGTTTAAAAATACAGGGATAAACCAGTTTATCGACATCATCCATGCTGATGCCCAGTTTTTCAAATAAGCCGTTGACCACCTCTGGAATGATTCGGCCGTATCCGGCATCTCTGGCCCAGCGTTCTTCCCACATGTAGTCGTACTTCTGGTCGGCACCGCGGTAATGATCGACAAATTCATGGGCTACGGAGTAAGATCCCTTGTAAGCGGCGATAACATCCGTATCGCCTACCATCAGAGACCCCGCACCATCGCCGAACCACATTTCATAAAAATACGCGGCTTTGGTTTCACGGCGGTCGCTGGCTGTCACCATAATGCTTTTTCTTTCACCGCCTTTAAGCGATTCCAGGGCGCTTATCAGGGCCGTTGTGGAGGCTTTTTGGGATGATGTATGATCCGCCGTAAGGAGATTATCTTTGAGATTGAGCGCAGACGATACGATGCCGGCATTTTGTCGATCGGCAAACGGCAAGGTTGTCGACGCCAGAAACAGAGCGTCTAGCTTCTGCTTGTCCTGAC
>JASFIU010000422.1:0-4473 GCA_050122495.1 Desulfobacterales bacterium
GACTCTGCTCGTTTTGAACGATAAATCCTCCAGGCCAATTCCGAGCTTCTCAAACACTTCCATCATTCTGGCGAGAGCCGTGCTCGACAATCGCGGGGTCAGCGCCGAAGCCCCCCCCCAGATAGCGGCCCACAGGGCCACCAGGAGAATCGGAATGACAATAAGAACGCGTGAACGGGGTTTTACGTCTTGTCGGTCTTTTTTCATTATTAAGTCGTCTCGCTCTATCGGATAAGTCAAAAATAAGATTAAAATTGAGGCTGGATCTCAGGCCGCTGAAAATAATAGTATATCAATACATCTACCCAATCGCAACTCAGCCTCCTGTCAGATCAAGTTATTCAGTCAAGGTTGCGGGTTGCGCGTTAAAGATTGATGCGACCGAAGAGTTCAATTGGTTTCAACCCGCAACTCGTAACACGCAACCCGCAACATGGGCGATTAGAGACGAATTAATTAATTTGACGAAATGGATTCTTTGTTTTTACGTGCTTGCTCCACCGCCCCGACAACCTGATTCACCGTATAGAAGTCACTTTTAAAAAGCGTTTTGCCCTGTGAAGAAAAAACAACCAGCAGGGGAACGGTCAAACTGCCCACTTCTTTGAGTTTTGCTTTTCCGGCGGGGTTGCTGCCGGTAATGTCGACCTTCATCGGCACAACATCTTCATTTGCGAGCAGGCCGGTAATTTTACGATCGTGCAGAACACTTTCTTCGAGTGCTTTGCAGTTCAAACACCATTCGGCCGTAAAATCCATTACCACAATTTTATTTTGTTTGATGGCCGCTTCAAAGCGTTCGGGGGTGTAATAAACCCATTCAATCGGTCCCGGTCCGGACAATTTCACGGCCCCCCAGATCGGAAAGGCCATCAAAATGATACCCAGGGCGACAAAAACCGTTTTCGTCATTTTTTTTGTGGCCAGGCGCATCGTACGGAAGGCCAGCCAGGCGCCTCCAGCCGCAACCAGCCCCATTACCGGCCACCAGAAAATTTTGCTCGGAGGGTTGGGTGGGGTACTCAAAAGGGCACTGATGCCGACGCCCAGGAAATATGCTGCCGCTGCCAGCATAAAAAGGCCCATGACCTGTTTGATCAATTCACTGGCAGGTCCTGCTTTCGGCATCCGGTCGACCAGATCGGGGAAAGCCGAAAGAATCAGATACGGCAGGGCCATCCCCCCGCCGATGGCGGCAAAAGTGGTCAGGGTGGTCAGCGGCGTCTGCGTTGCTGCCCAGGCGGCCGCGGCTCCCATAAAGGGAGCCGTGCAGGGCGTCGACAAAACCGCTGCCAGGATACCCAGCCCGAAAGATCCCTGCGGGCTGTCCTGCTGGGGATTGATCATATAGATGAACCCGGGCAGACGCACCGAAAAAAAACCGAACATCCCCATTGCCATGATTCCAATGACGGCCCCCACCAGGATCGTAAATGCCGGATATTGGAACAATTGATTGGTGGCGGTAAAATCACTGATCAGGGCGATCAGAATGCCAAGAGCGGCCCAAAACGCCAGCACGCCCATGGACATCGCCAATCCCAGTAAGAAGCATTTTTTTCGATCCTGGGCCACATGCGATAAACTGAGGATCTTAATCGGAATCAGCGGCAGGACACAGGGGGTGAGGTTGAGCAGCAGGCCACCCAGAGCGGCTGTGAGCAGCAAGGCGATCCAGCCAATTCCCGATGAGGTATTGATGTAAAATTGCCAGCCAAAGAGATTAAAGCGAACCACATCGACAGGTGCTACCATTTCCCCGGAAAAGAAACGGGCAAACAGGTCCGCATTTATTTTTGATATGGCTGCCCCGGATTCAACTACCGCAAGGGCTTCTTTCAATAGCTCCTTTTGCGGAAGCAGGCAGTAGCGGTCCGAACACGCTTGATATTCCACCCTGATTTCCAGGTTAATCGAACCCGGTTTTATCTGCTCATCCAGCTTCATCGGCAGGTAAATAATCGTCCGGCCTTCAAAGGACATCAGCGCACTGCTGGAATAGCTCACCTCAATCGGTTTTGCTCTAGGAAACCGAGCCGTCTCTATGGTGACCCCCTCGCTGGCGGCCACAACCTGAACTTTGGTGGGATAGGGTTTGAAATCTTCAAAAGGCTGGATCTGGCTCGCATCGGCATTGATGTGAAGCCCGTCTTTGATATCAATCACAATGGCAAGTACGACCGGATTCCCCGGGTGAGCGCGGTCAACCGACCAGGCCGTCTTCAGGTTAACCGTATCTGAGACAGACGGGCCGGTCGCTTGAAACGGACTTGCGGTCTTATTTTGGGCCGGTGCATCAGAGGCGCATACCAGGATGACAATCAGGATCGAGTATAATCCATATTTGGCAATAAATCGCATCATCGTTTAAGGGTTCAAAAGTTTATAGGTACAAAGATCAGGCCCTTAAGTACTTGTTAGATTAGTTTAATTTGTTTCATTGGTTGAATTGGTTGGTGTAAATCGAACCAATTGAACAAATTAAACCGATCAAACCAATTAAACAGATGCAGCGTCAGCCATCTGACTGACACTATAGTCTTATATCTTCCTGAAACCTGACACCCGCCTGCGCGGCCGTAGTCCCGCTCAAAAGCGGGACGCGGCGAAGGCCCGACACCTGAAACCATATTGAATACGACTTTTGTAACAAACATGCTATCCTTGCAGAAATATAAAACACATTCTGAGCCTATCACACCTTTTCAGAATAAAAAAGGGGAGCGGCTAGAGCCATCTCCCCTTTTTTATTGAGTTTTCCAAATCCCGCCACGGCGGGATTCCACCGCGTTATATTCAACGTTTGGGGCACTTCGCGCCCCGCCTCTACCGCCGATGGCGGTAAAATCGAAGCCACCCGCTATGCGGGTGGCCGTTGACTCAATCTTTCGGCAGAAATTCAAAGGGTTTGCCCGCCTCAAGTTACGTATCCAATGAAAAATAGCCTTTCAGGAACCAATTGTTGACATATTCGAGTATCTGTTTTAAAAGCCTGACTTTTATAATTTTTTTTATTTTGCTTATATAAGCAATTTCAGTTAGAATAAAAGCTTTAAGGTTTTATCTGGGATTTTTGCTTGATGCGCAATAACCTCTGAAAATCCAATTAAGGAGATAAATATGGATAAGTACTTATTTACGTCCGAATCCGTGACCGAAGGGCATCCGGATAAAGTCGCCGATGCCATATCAGATTCGATCCTGGATGCGATCATCGGTCAGGATAAAAACTGCCGGGTGGCTTGCGAAACACTGGTTACGACGGGGCTCGCATTTATATCCGGGGAGATCACCACCGAATGTTATGTTGATATGCCCCAGATCGTTCGCGATACCATCCGTGACATCGGGTATTGCTCCTCCCAGATGGGATTTGATTGTCAGACATGCTCGGTGATTACCAGTATTGATCGTCAATCTCCGGACATTGCCCAGGGTGTCAACGTCGGCGAAGGCTTATACAAAGATCAGGGCGCCGGCGACCAGGGCCTGATGTTCGGATTTGCCACCGATGAGACTCCGGAGCTGATGCCCATGCCGATTTATTATGCGCATAAACTGTGTAGCCGGCTGGCCACGGTTCGTAAAAACGGCGCCCTGGATTTCTTAAGGCCCGACGGTAAATCCCAGGTCACGGTTGAATACGAAAACGGCACGCCCAAGCGGGTGGATACGGTGGTACTATCAGCGCAGCATAAACCGGATGTGAGTTATGATGACCTCAGAGACGCGATCGTCGAAGAGGTGATCAAGAAGGTCATTCCGCAGGAAATGACCGATGGTGATACGCGCTATTTCATCAATCCCACTGGCCGGTTTGTAATCGGAGGCCCCATGGGGGACTGCGGCCTGACCGGTCGGAAAATCATTGTGGATACCTATGGCGGACAGGGAAGCCACGGCGGAGGATGCTTTTCAGGCAAAGATCCATCGAAAGTCGATCGCAGTGCTTCCTATATGGGTCGCCATATTGCCAAAAATATTGTTGCAGCAGGTCTGGCAAAGAAATGTGAAATCCAGATTGCTTACGCCATCGGGGTGGCTGAACCCGTATCCGTGATGGTCGATTTGATGGGCACCGGTGTGCTCCCCAAAGAAAAGGTTGAGAACCTTGTCACCGAAGTGTTTGATTTGAGACCGGCGGCGATTATCGAGCATCTGGATCTGTTACGCCCGATTTATCGCAAGACGTCGGCCTATGGTCATTTTGGCCGCAGTGAACCGGAATTCTCATGGGAGAAAACGGACATGGCGGAGATACTGAAAGAAAAAGCAGGCCTCTAGAATTGCGATAGCATTGAAAACTTGGTCCCCGGTTCCAGGTCAGAACCTAAGGGCATTACCATAATCCAATGCCATGGGGTACTGGAATGATGGAATGTTGGAACAATGGGTTTGGCGGGATACAATCTAATTATATTTAAATGGCTCTCTTCAGAAATTAAGACAGGGCATCATCCGCTTTTCATACCC
>JASFIU010000423.1:0-4463 GCA_050122495.1 Desulfobacterales bacterium
AAATGTGCGCATGGTCAACTGGGTGCCCGGTTCTCCAATGGACTGGGCCGCCAGGATCCCGACGGCCTGACCGATTTCCACGCGCCGGCCGTGTGAAAGGTCTCTTCCATAACATTTAGCACACACCCCGCGCTTGGCCTTACAAGTCAAAACCGACCGGATCTTTAAATTTGAGATGCCGGTTTCTTCAATTTTTTGGACGGCTGCCTCGTCGATGTCATCGCCGGCTTTGGCAACGATATCATCGGTGTACGGATCATGAATGTCTTCGACCAGCGTCCGGCCCAAAATACGTTCGCTCAAGCGCTGAATGATTTCTCCGCCTTCCATCAAGGGCTCGACTTCGACTCCCAAAGTGGTGCCGCAGTCGACTTCGGTGACCACGCAATCCTGAGCCACGTCGGCAAGCCGGCGTGTCAGGTAGCCAGAGTTCGCCGTTTTCAAGGCGGTGTCCGCCAGTCCTTTGCGGGCCCCGTGAGTTGAAATGAAGTATTGAAGTACGGAAAGCCCTTCGCGGAAATTGGCACTAATGGGGGTTTCAATAATTTCACCGGAAGGTTTCGCCATCAGCCCCCGCATGCCCGCCAGCTGACGCATCTGATCCTTGCTGCCCCGGGCCCCGGAGTCTGCCATCATGTAAATCGGATTGAAACTTCCCGATTCAATCTGCTTTTGGCGCTTGGCTTTAGTCGGCTTGGCGTCTCTGTCCACAGCCGCCCCCAATTTCATGGCATCCATCATCTCATTGGCCACATCATCGGTGGCTCTGGCCCAGATATCGACAACTTTGTTGTATTTTTCACCCTGGGTGATCAGACCCTCTGTATATTGCCGACCGATCTCGGATACCTGGGTTTCGGCTTTTTTTAAGATATCCCATTTGCTGGCCGGAATGATCATATCATCAATGGCGATGGACAAGCCGCCCTGGGTAGAATATTTGTAGCCGATATCTTTGAGACGATCCGAAAGAATAACCGTGGCTTTAGGCCCCAGATTCCGGTAGACGTAATCAACAAGCTGCCGCAACATTTTTTTATCCGCCACCCCATTGGCGATATCAAAAGGTATGGCGGGTTCTCTGGTCAGAATCTCGAAGAGATGATAGGCATTATCCGCAAAGATTATGCTGCTGATATCTCCTGGCATCAGGGAGAATAAGGCCTCAATATCAGCCTCCCTGCAGCCAAATACACTCCGAAACTCGTTGAAGCTGAGCTTTCCGATCAACCCCTGGTTGTCTTTGTCGGTACTTTGGGAATATTTTTTGACAAGCCCGGCAAGCGGTTTGCCGGTATTGACCTGTTCCAGAATTTCCTGAGCTTCTTCTTCTGAATCCACCTGGAGGTGGCGTAGCTCTAAAATGTCAACCTGAGGGATAATCTCCCACAGGAGCACTCGGCCGACGGTTGATTCATAGCGCTTTCCTTGCATCCGAACGATAATATTCGCATGCAAATCGATTTCACCGGCATCATAGGCCGTCCGGACCTCCTCGACATTCGCGAAAATCTTGGTCTCGTCCCGGCTGCTGACAGAATCACGGGTCATGTAATAGGTGCCCAGGACGATGTCCTGACTGGGTACAATGATCGGGCTCCCGTTTGCCGGCGACAAGATATTGTTGCTGGATAACATCAGCACGCGCGCTTCGATCTGGGATTCCACCGAAAGCGGGACATGCACCGCCATCTGGTCACCGTCAAAGTCTGCGTTGAATGCCGTACATACCAAAGGGTGTAACTGTATGGCCTTGCCTTCGATCAGGATCGGTTCAAATGCCTGGATACCCAGCCGGTGAAGCGTCGGCGCCCGGTTTAGCAGCACCGGATATTCTTTTACGACCTCATCCAGTGTGTCCCAAACCTCCGGGATTTCGCGCTCCACCATTTTCTTGGCGCTTTTGACGGTAGATACGAGGCCCTTCTGCTCCAGCCGAAAATAAACAAATGGTTTAAATAGCTCGAGGGCCATTTTTTTGGGCAAGCCGCACTGGTGTAGCCGTAAATCCGGTCCGACGGTAATTACGGTACGACCGGAATAATCCACTCGCTTGCCGAGCAGGTTCTGGCGAAACCGGCCCTGTTTGCCCTTTAACGTGTCGCTCAGTGATTTTAACGGTCGTTTATTCGTACCGGTAATTACGCGGCCATGGCGACCGTTGTCAAAAAGGACATCAACGGATTCCTGCAGCATGCGTTTTTCATTCCGCACGATAATTTCCGGTGCCTTGAGATCGATAAGGCGTTTCAGGCGATTGTTACGATTGATCACCCGGCGATACAGGTCGTTGAGGTCTGATGTGGCAAAACGACCGCCCTCCAAAGGCACCAGCGGGCGCAGGTCGGGTGGAAGGACCGGGATCACACTCATGATCATCCAGATCGGATCAACCCCCGATTTTCGAAACGCATCGACAATCTTCAGCCGTTTGGACAGCTTCTGACGCTTGGCGACCGATCCGGTGGCTTTGATATCGGCTTTCAGTTCGTTGTACAATTCCTCCAGGTCAATGCTTTCCAGCATCGCCTGCACCGCCTCGGCGCCGATACCGGCTTCAAACTTCGAGCCGTACTCTTCCATTGCTTCCAGATACTTCTCGTCTGAAAGCAGCTGACCTTTTGTTAGCGGCGTATCCTTGGGATCGAGTACGATGTAGTTGTCAAAATACAAAACTTTTTCCATGTTCTTAAGCGTCAAATCGAGCAGGTTGCCGATCTTGCTGGGAAGACTCTTCAAAAACCAGATATGCGAGACCGGTGTGGCCAGCTCAATATGGGCCATGCGCTCACGACGCACTTTGGACTGAATGACTTCAACACCGCATTTTTCGCAAATAACGCCCCGATGTTTCATGCGTTTGTATTTGCCGCAATTGCACTCATAGTCTTTGGTGGGGCCAAAAATTTTGGCACAAAACAGCCCATCGCGTTCGGGCTTGAAGGTGCGATAGTTAATCGTCTCCGGTTTTTTGATCTCACCGTGCGACCATTTCCGAATTTGTTCCGGTGAAGCTAACGCAATGCGAATCCCAAAATACTTTCGTGGATCCGTGGGTTTGGCGAAAAAATCATAAAGCGTTTCCATAGCGAATTCCTATTTAAGGGATTTAAGGATTGTGAAAATTATCCAATCTGCCAATTGTTGGGTTTTCCGAATCCCGCCTAGGCGGGATTCCACCGCATTGTTTTCAACGATTGGGGCACTTCGCGCCCCGCCTTTACCGCCTGTGGCGGTAAAATCCAAGCCATCCGCTTTGCGGGTGGTTGCTGAGCCAGCAAATCGTAAATGCAACCTTTCTCAATTCTCTATTTTTCGGTTTCCTCCAAAAGCGCAATATCCAGCCCGAGGGCCTGCAATTCTTTGGTCATCACCCTGAAGGATTCCGGGATACCGGGTTCCAATACGTTTTGACCCTTGACGATCTTTTCATACATCCGGGTCCGGCCGGCCATGTCATCGGATTTAACAGTCAGAAATTCCTGCAGGGCATAGGCGGCCCCGTATGCTTCCATGGCCCAAACCTCCATTTCTCCCAGACGCTGGCCGCCAAATTGGGCTTTTCCGCCGAGCGGCTGCTGGGTGACCAGCGAGTAAGGGCCAATGGAACGGGCATGAATCTTGTCGTCCACCAGATGATGCAGCTTCATCACATACATCGTCCCCACGGTAACCTTGTCATCGAAGGGCTCACCGCTACGGCCATCGTAGAGGGTGGCCTGTCCGGATTTCTCCAGCCCGGCTTCGTCCAGCAAGGCTTTAATTTCGTCTTCTTTAGCGCCATCAAAAACCGGTGTGGCCATATGGACGCCGTCCTTATAAAAGTCAACAAAATCCATAAGCTGGTTATCATTAAGATCGTTGATCATTTTTCGCTGAACCGGCGTTGCGAAAATTTTCTTCACTTTATCACGCACTGCTTTAACCTTTTCAGCTTCAATCAGCTGTCTCAATTGCTCGCCGAGCCCTTTAGCAGCACGACCCAGATGAATTTCCAGGATCTGTCCGACATTCATACGGGAAGGCACCCCCAGCGGATTCAGCACCATATCCACCGGTGTTCCATCTTCGAAATAGGGTAAATCCTCTACCGGCAGAACCCGTGATACGACACCCTTATTTCCGTGGCGACCCGCCATCTTGTCACCGACAGACAGTTTGCGTTTCATGGCCACATAAACCTTAACCATCTTAATAACCCCGGGCGGCAGATCATCACCCTTTTCGAAACGGCTGACCTGCTGCTCAAACGCCAGCCTGCAGAGTTCGCGCTGATCCCGATAACGTTCGAGAATTTCATGGACTTGCTGACTTATTTTGGGGTCCTTTAAAACAAGGGATTCCAGCTGCGCCAAGGGTATCTTAGCCAGGGTGGCCGCATCGATTTTAACTCCGGAATCGATGTAAACCTTCCTGCCTTTCTTCAACGGCGCCATTGCCATTTTACCAACCAGCAGATCCGC
>JASFIU010000424.1:0-4449 GCA_050122495.1 Desulfobacterales bacterium
GCGGCGGACTCCCAGGACCTGTCGGAGCAAGCCGCCATGTATGCCATGCTCGGCACCATGCCCGATAGAGGAATGGCCCGAGAGTTTGCCGTGGAATATATGAATAACCTGTACCGCGTAACCTAATGCGGCAGGCGATCATTCATCCGATCGTATTTGATCAAGATAGGTCTTTGTTTCCGGCGGCAGCGAGGTAAACTGCAGGCGGATGCCCTGATCTTCAGGGCCGGTATCCGAATCCGCCTTTGGTAAGACTTTGGCATACAATTCAGCAGTGCCGGCGGCATCATGCGCTGCCAGCAGAATTCTGAGATTTGCATGGGTGGCAACCTCTGCGTCCAGCGATCCTTCGGCCGTATTGTCTCCCAGGCGGGTAATCCGGCCGGTAATAGCCGTATCGGATACGGTTTTACCTTCCAGAAGGAAACATTCAATCGGCAGCGGTGAATTCAGCCGCTTCAGCGCCTCCTCTTTCTTTTCCGGCAAAAAGACCCGATAGGGATCACCGATACCACCGATATCATAAAGGCATACCGGCTGATCCAGTCCTTTGAATTTGACTTCCTTGGTTCCGATGATCGTCAGATCCGATTCGACCCGTTCATAGGTGGTGGGGCTGATAAGAATCTGGCCGCCGACCGTAAAGGATTCAATGCGATAGGCGGCGTTGATCGGGGTACCGACCGCGCCGTATGAGGCGCGTCGCTCCGATCCGATATTGCCCACCACGACCTCCCCGGTGTTAATCCCGATACCCATTGCCAGTTCCGGCAGTTTGAGCCGCCGCTGTTCGGCATTGACGGTCAGCAGTGCCTTCTGCATTTCGATGGCGCAGGCCACCGCCCGTTCGGGATCGTCATCAGCATACAGCGGCGCGCCGAAAAATGCTAAAATACCATCTCCCATAAATTCACTCACCGTCCCCCGGTAGCGGGCAATAATTTCAACCATATATTCGAAATACCGGTTCATGATTTCAATAACCTCATGCGGGGAGAGCCGGGATGTCAGGGACGTGAATCCCCGCAGGTCTGAAACCAAAAAAGTGACCTCGCGGTTTTCGCCGCTCATTTTCAAGCCTTCGGGCGAGTCCAGTAATTCTCCAACCACTTCGTTGCTGAGATAGCGGCCAAAGGTGTCGCGAATAAAATCTTGCTGGCGCAGGCTTTCCATCTTGGCCTTTTCTTCTAAGATGTAACGGTAAACCACGATGGAAACCATGGCAAAACCGATCATCAACAGCGGTCGGATAATGTTGAAAATGACCTGCGCGTATAAAAAACTCAATATGGCAGCACCAATGTAAGCCACCGCCAATAAAGCGGTGCCAATGGAAAAAGCCACGGAAGAAAAGCGGAGGCAAAGAATAAAAAGTGCCACCAGCAGAACGGTCTCGATGAGCAGCATTTCCCATTCGGACAGCTCTCTGAGAAATGAATCGGCCAGGATGCTGTGAACAACATTGGCATGCACGCCGCTTAAGGGGAAATTGGCATCGGTGGGAACCGGCCCGACGTCGGTGGAGCCGGTGGAAACATCTGAAATAATGACGATTTTGCCCTTCAGCTCTTCGGCCCAAATTTCCAACTCGTCACGATCATCGGCGGCACGTAAAATGTCGGCAAAATTATAGTGATCCATGCGCCCCCAGGGACCGATGAAATTGACGATCATATTACCGTGGCGATCGATGGGGATCTTAATATCGTATGGTTTTGAACCCGGCGATCCCGGTTGCCTGGCGCCCTGCAGGATTATGTGCCGTCCCGGTACGAGCACAATTTTTTCGGGAGTCACCTGGAGATAGTCACAAACGACGCGCAGCGGCAACAGCGGATAATAGGCATCTTCATAGCGCACCAGCAGGGGGACGCGGCGTAAAACACCATCCGGGTCAAATTTTACACTGAGCGATCCCAGGCCGCGGGATGCATTTGCCAGATCAGCATAAGTTGCCATGGGATTTTTACCCACATAGAGTTCTCCGGTATTATCCTTTACGGCAATATTCCATTTTGTTCGAAGCACATAGCTTCTTCCTTTGGAGGATTTTGACGTTTTTTGCTCGGGCTGATCCGGCAGACGCAGTTCCAGGGCCAGGCCGAAATATGCATTGCCCGCGTCTTTAACGGATTCTATTAACCGGCGATCATCCTGCTCATTTATTCTGGCAGCAAAAATAAAATCGTAAACCTGAGCCGCCACCTGCATGGATTTAAGGTTGCGGACGAGCTGGGCAAAGTGCAATCGATTCAGATACAGATTTTTTAAACGTTCGATACTGGTATTGTTGAAATCCAGGTGAACAACCGTGGGGTCATAGGCCGGGCGAAGCTTCTCCGTTTTGGATCGGAAAATATAAAACTGATCGATGGTTTGAGAATTCCAGATTTCAAAGACGTTTGGTAAGAGCCAAAAGCAAAGGTGCGCCGCAAAAAATGCGCTGAGGATTAATAGGATCGGTATGCGTATGTTTTGTGTTTTACTTGTGGTCAATCGTAAAGGTCCTGCTATAAAACGTGTCGGCTGAAATCTCGACGGCAAATTTGGCAATGTCGTGAGGGCCAGCCGTTTCGGCCTTTTCGGTGCCACGCAAATTTCCAATGATATTTACCGGCCGCTCGGCATAAGTTTTAAATTTCAGATGTTGTTTTCTTAATTTTCGGATTTCGGCGAGTATGGTTTTGGCGAGCGGTGGTTTTTTGGCCGCATCCGCGCTCTCGTAATCGTTAATGAATGCTTCCAGGTCCATCAGGCGTTTTTTGGAGGCAAGCAAATAAAACCGTTCTTCTCCGGTGTGCTCATCCAGCTCAAACCATTGATCGCCTTTAGGGATATAATGATTGCCAGCGACGGTGTATTCCACACTCTTTAATTTAAACCGGTGGGGAAACAATACGCTGAGGTCGCCCTGGGAGCTGCGGTAGATCAAATAAACAAAGCAGCTTTTGTTGACTTTCAAAAAGAACTTGATCTGGTCACCGGTTTTGAGATCCGTGTCTTTGGTAATGGCTTCAAATTTGGACCCGTTGGCTTTTTTCAAGGCGCCGAAGGCCCATTCAAATTGAACGCTGGAATTTTGATCGGTTTTTGCTTCTTCGCCGTGGACAGGCGGGTAGCCGTTGAATACAGCGAAACAGCAAATCATAAACCCGATGAAAAAAGCAACCCTGGCTGTTCTTTTCATTGCCTGCCTCCAGAAGGATGAAGATATGTGTTATAAAGGCCCTGATTAAAGCATCTCAGATTGAAGTATAGGTGTCAACTCGCAAAGGAAAAAACCATGGTTTTGTCGGCCAGGTTAATTTGGTTGAAAATAATTATTTGAGGTTGATAAATAATTCAAGGTCACCAAAAAAAGAATAGTAAAATATCGCGGAGTTCGAGTCGAAAATCACAAACAGCGTTTTTTGTTATACCGGCTTGAGTACACGCTCAACAACGTTAACTGGAATGAGATTTGAAAGATATTCTAAGCAAAATCCTTTTTCATGTCAAAAGAAAAGTAATTCGAAATTACGGCTTTAAAATCACCGGCGGCTGATCTCACCCGTTGTTTGAAAACCTCGGTCTAACTTATATTTGGTCCGTTTGTTCGATGACTCTTACCGCCTTCCAGCGGCCCTGACGATAACGCCGAAAGGATGCGGCAAACAGGCAGAAAATAAAACAGGTCGCACAGCTCCAGGCATAATAGAGGCCGGCGCCGAACAATTCCACCCCAATAAAAATCGGCAGGATCATGACAGCCATTGAAAGCAGGCCGATGCTCCACATGATAAAGCGCGTATCGCCGGCCCCTTTGAGCACCCCGATGCAGACCATATAGAGGGCATCGAAGAAAATATAGACCGATACGAACCGCAGCAGGATAACACCGGCTTCACGAATGACGGCATAGCCCTCGGGCGACATGTGGTTGGGTCTGAAGAGTTCGAGCAGAGGCCCGGGTACGAACAAAAAGAGAAGCAGCAGCCAAAATATATAGAATAGAACAATATGGATCGTCGCCCGGGTGGCCGCAAGCGCCTGATCGACCCGGTTGCGGCCCAGAGCCTGTCCCACCAGGGTACTGGTCCCCAGGGAAAAACCCATCATCGGCATAAAGGCCAGAGAATTAACCGACAAAACAATATTGGTCACGGCCAGTTCAAGTTTGCCGATACGTCCCACCATCAAAATAAAAAACGTAAATGCGAAAATATCCATGCAAAACTGAATCGCGCTGGGCATACCGTATCGCATCAGGCGGCCGAAAAGGTCCGCTTCAAATGCCCGCTGCGATCTGACTTTGAAAACACGCTCATTCTTACGGGTAAAAACCATTAACGCAAAAATGAAGGTCATCAGCGACCAGGACATCACCGTGGCAATCGCAGCCCCCCGGATGCCCCATTCGGGAAAAATCCAGATGCCATTGATCAGGGCATAATCCAGGGGGATGTTAAA
>JASFIU010000425.1:0-4446 GCA_050122495.1 Desulfobacterales bacterium
TCCAAGGTGCCGTTGAAATCATCGATCCCAGGGTCAATGCTGTCCGCCGTAAAGCGAATTTTGGTGCGGGTCGCTTCCACAAACCCGAAATTATCCGAATCAAGGGGATCGAGGCCCGCCGCCCGGATATCTCTCGCCATCAGCCCGATGGCCGAACGCAGACTTTGCTGAGCGCTGGCGGTGGCATTCTGGGTGGTAAAATTTCTACTGGTAATGGTAAATACACTGTAAATGGCGATTAAAATAATCAGCGAGATCCCCATCGCCAAAAGAAGCTCTACCAGTGAAAATCCGGATTTTGAGTTAAAATGGATGGCTTTACGCCCGACGAATGGCCGGCTTTTACAAACCCCCGACGAACCGATGATATGTCGTTTAAAATTCAATCTATTTTCAACCCCCCCGGTTGTGCCTGACTGCCTAAAATTCCTCAGGTCTAAAATCCAATGCGTTCCGCCCGTCGGCCTGTGTTGGCTATTGAACATCAATATTTCCCAGGCGATTTATCGTAATTTGGCGGTCCTGGCCCTTCTGTGTGATCGGTATCGTTTCCGGCGCAACAATATCAAAGGGAATGCCGCGGCTGTTAAACCGTGTCTTGGCACTCTGAGTTGGAAAACTGAGACTGTCGGTATCGATTTTCACACCGGGCGGTAAATGGCGTTTGAGTATCAGTCCTTCATCGGACTCCTGGCTCCAGTTGGGCGCACCGCCCTCACCATCCCCTGTATCGAAAAACAGTTTGTAATCGCGGGTTTGAAACTCGACCACCACCGTCGCATTTTCTCGTATCGCCTGGGTTCTGGCCAGCTCGAGATCCGCAGCCAAATTGGAAACGGCACCCCTCAGCTGGGCTTTGCGCCACCACTTCAAATAAGGCGGCATGGTCACCGACGCCATGACCGCTATAATGGCGAGGGTCACCGCCAGCTCGAATGCCGTCAGCCCTGATTCCTTGCGTCGCATCATAAAACTCCTTCCCATAACAGTGCAGAGCCAATTCAAGACTTGTGCCATGTTGATTTTACCCATAACCAAGATGACTGAAACAAAGGCCGATTATATATATAAAATATTGAAATTTATGTTAATTAATGAGAAAGCCAGGACCAAAAAAATTATAAATCTTTTTTCAGACAGCGGGTTTAAAGATGGGGCTCAAAATACGGCTCGGATTGGGTCTCGGGCAGCAAAATCGGAAATCAAACCGGTGGGTGACTTTTTTTGCCGGACAAATTTATTTATAAATTATGTATTTTCAATAGGTTAAATAAAATTACAGATTCGATGAAAACCAAAAACCCGGCCGGTTTGCAGCCTTAATCGACTGTTTTGCTAATATTAAATTAGTTTATAACTGTTAATTATTTTAATATTTTAGCACATGTTACGTTTTTGGATTCCAATGACAAACCATTTCCGCTCGTGATGCGGATATTCATTTCTAAACGGTATATATTAAATATATAATGTTTTCAAAATATTAACTAATATTTCATGCCGGCAATCGATATAATCGACCCCTTTATTGCAGGGGTTTCCGAAGCCACTGAAAATCCTTGAAATTTGAATTACATATTTGAAATTAAAAACATTTAAGAGGCAGGTGATTGGAGCGTGTTTCAGCCTTAGTTGGAGCGGATATAATCAACCGCATTTTGAAGCATCCGGATGCCCACCGTGGGCCCTGAATCCAGTGTCCGGCCCTGCCGCCTGGCTTTTTCATGTCGACGGGTCCAGTCCGGATGGTTGGTCCAGTGGTTGTAAGCTTCCGGGTGGGGCATCAGGCCGAAGATCCGGCCGGTGGGGTCGCAGATGCCGGCGATGTCGTGCAATGATCCGTTGGGGTTGTCAGGGAAGCGGCCCCGGGCGGGTGTTCCATCCGGCCGGGCATATTGAAGTGCAATCTGGTTATTTTCCCGCAGGCGGTCGAGGGTATCGTCATCGGCATAAAATTTACCTTCCCCGTGGCGCACGGGAAACTCGGCGGTATCGATTTCGCGGGTAAACACACAGGGCGAAGCCGGGTTCGACTTTAAATATACCCACTGGTTTCTGAAATTACCGCAATCATTAATGGTTAGGGCCACGGATCGACGGGTGTAATCCTGATCAAAACCGGGCAAAAGACCAAGGTTGACGAGCGCCTGAAATCCATTGCAAATGCCTAATACCAGGTTGCCGCCATCGACAAATTCAAGCATCTTGGCACCGATGTTGGTTTTTAAACGCACGGCCTGAACCACCCCGGCGCCATGATCGTCGGCCCAGCTAAAACCGCCGATAAACACGATAACCTGAAAGTCCTCCAGGCGGGCGCTGCCGTCAATCAGAGAATTGATGTGGACCGACCGCGCTTTGGCCCCGGCAAGTTCAAAAGCATAGGCGGTTTCAGTGTCACAATTTAATCCAAAACCGGACATAATTAATACATTAACGTCACGCATCGAAATGTTCCATTTCAGGTTCAGGTTCAATGATTGAGGAATTCAGGAATTGAGGGATTTAGGAATTAGAATGATCGTTCGACCCTGAGGCTCTCGACGGGCAGAATACCTCCAATTCCTAAATCTCTGAATCCCTCAATCCCTAAATTTATATCAAATTCCCGAAGGGCTTCTTCCAGGCGTTTTTCAATTCATTCAGCGGTACCGAAAGGATCATTTTTTGATCGAGCCCGTTGACTTCAAATTGAGGTGCGGCGGTTACCGTACCAATGCAGGCGCAGGCGGTCCCCTGAAACTGCGCTTCGAAGATCTGGCGGTTTTTAGGATCAATCGTCACGATAAAACGACCGGCCGACTCTGAAAACATCACCGTATCGTCGCGGTCGACATGATCCACCGGCACCTGATCCAGTTCGATCTGCAATCCCAGATTGCCACCCATGGCCACCATCGCCAGGTGCACTCCCAAACCCCCACGGTAAATTCCGTGGGCAGAGGCCACATGCCCCTGCGCGATGGACTGACTTAATTTACGGTAAAGAGTGAAAAACGTTTCGGTTCGAACCTGGGGTACGTTCAACCCGACTTCGCCGAGATGGGCATAATACTCCGAAGCGCCGAGTTCGTTGCGGGTATCGCCCAAAACGTAGACCAGGTCCCCGGGAAATTTGCTGTCCATGGAAACACAGCGGCGGATATCGTCAATGACCGACACCGCTGAAAACTGAAGCGTTTCCAAAGCCGAAACCTTATGGATCTCGCCATCCGGGTCCGGCAGGTAGCCATCCACATACATACTATCTTTGCCGGACAGCAGGGGTATCCCGTATGCCTGGCAGACTTCCCGCAGCGCCCAGCAGGCCCGCACCAGCTGGGCGGCCTTTAGTTTGCCATCCGGGTTGTCAATCGGATGGTGCTGAATATTGGGCCAGCAGAAATTATCGACCCCGCCGATGTGATCCAGGTCGCCCCCCACCGCCACCAGGCGTCGAACGGCTTCATCGATGCTGCAAGCGACCATATGGTAGGCATCAATGGCCGAATACGCCGGCAATAAGGCCTGGGTAAAAGCCAGACCTTTCATCGAAGGCAACACCGGCCGAATAACACTGGCATCGCTGTTGATATCCCTTTCAGCTCCCACCAAGGGCTTGATCACACTGGTTCCCTGGACTTCGTGATCATATTGGCGAATGATCCAATCCGAAGAGCATATATTGGGACGCGCAAGCAGGGCCTTAAGCAGATCTTCGTAATCATCCGGCGCATCAACGACCGGTTCGGCCCGCCCCCTTTGTTCGGGGGGGGTCCATTCGGCCTCAAATTCCCACTGGGGAAAACCGGATTGAAGCAGGTTCATATCCACATATGCACAGGTTTTGCCATCGTAGCGGATATGGAGTTTACCCGAATCCGTATATTGGCCGATAACCGTGCTTTCGACGGCATGTTTTTGCGAAAGGCGCATAAATTCATCGAGGTCTTCGGGCCGGATGGCCACCGTCATGCGCTCCTGGGATTCGGATACCCAGATCTCCCATTGGTCGAGGCCTTCATATTTCAAAGGCACCTTTTCAAGATCGATCTCACATCCGTTCGAAAATCGGGCCGACTCTCCGACCGACGACGACAATCCCCCGCCACCGTTATCGGTAACAAACTGGATCAGCCCCTCGTCCCGGGCTTCGAGTAAAAAATCATGCATTTTTTTCTGGGTATAGGGGTCACCAATCTGAACATGCCCCGCCGGCGTGCTCTCCGAAAAGGTTTCAGAAGCTGCGGTGACGCCGTGAATACCATCTTTACCCACCCGGCCGCCGCACATAATGACCAGCTCACCGGGAGATGTTTTTTTCTCCTCAGCCGGCTCCCCGTTTATCTGCGCCGGCATGATACCCACGGCGGTCACAAAGACCAGGCATTTACCGAGATACCCCGGGTCAAATATGACCTGACCAAATGTCGTCGGTATCCCGCTTTTATTACCCCCATCGCGCAC
>JASFIU010000426.1:0-4429 GCA_050122495.1 Desulfobacterales bacterium
TATAACGGCTGCCGCTGGCAATCAGCAGCGCGTCGGCACTGTATTGGCTGCCGTCTTCGGTTGTGACGCAGTGGTAATTAGCAGGACTCTTAACCGCGGCAATCTCCTGGGCCTCCAGCAATTCCACGCCAAAGCGTTCGGCCTGCCGGCGCAGACGCTTGGAAAACTCGATGCCTTCAACACCGTCGGGGAATCCGGGCATGTTGTCCAGTTTTTCGGTTCCGGCGGCCTGACCGCCGAAGGCGGCACGCTCGATCACCAGGGTGTCGATGGCCTCCCGGGCCGTATAAAGGGCCGCCGTCAGGCCCGCAGGTCCACCGCCTAACACGATCAGGTCGTAGTGGCTGCGGGCGGCCTTGGTCTTCAGACCCAGTTTGGCGGCCAGCTCCGCATTGCTGGGCTCCACCAGAAACGAGCCGTCGGCAAAGGTGACCGTCGGAATGATGCGCTTGCCATCGTTCTTTTCAATCACAAACTGCTCGGCTTGCTTGTCCTGCTCTATATCTACCCAGTTGTACGGTATCTGGTGCTCGCCCAGAAACTGTTTGCTTCGTCGGCAATCCGGACACCAGTGGGCGCCGTATACGGTGATTTTCGGATCAGACATGGCGATTCTCCTTTGCAAGTATACTTTGAGATTATGATGGATAAAGTAAGGAGATTTGTGTTCCTGTAAAGAGGCTTTCCCGGAATATTAGTGGATTAAAAGTCGTGGCTGGCCTGCGACGAGCCGTTCGACCCTGAGCTCACGGCTAAGGAGTTCAGCCGACTCGAAGACAAATGAAAAAGCTGTAAGATGAAGAGACCTATCTGTCCTCTGTTTTCTGACACCTGACACCTGAACACTGAAACCATTTAACGCGCCGGCTCCGGCTGAACCATACACGGATCGCTGTCACACGAATTGACCTCCACCGTGACATGGGCGATCTCATCATAATCTGCCAGCAGCTTTTTGTAATGCTCGGGCGGCTTGGGGAAATGGGTGACAATGGAGACGATGGCCGACAGGTGATGGGAGCCCACCCGCCAAACGTGCAGATCGGCAACCCGGTTGTCCGAGTCCGCTTCGATGATGGCGCGGACTTCCGCGACAGCCTCCTGATTGACGTCGCGATCCAGCAGCACCTTGCCGGTATCCACCAGCAAGCCGTAGGACCAGCGGCTGATGATCAGAGCGCCGACGATGCCCATGATGGGATCCATCCAGACCCAGCCAAAGGCCTTACCGGTAAACAGGGCAATGATGGCCAGAACCGACGTGAGCGCATCGGCCAGCACGTGAAAATAGGCGGCTCTTAAATTGTGGTCGCGGAATTTTTTGGTATGGCCATGGTCATGCGCGTGGTCTTCATGGTGGTGGGCGTGTTTTTCCTGAAGTAAGAAAGCGCTGATCACATTGACCACCAGGCCGACAAATGCCACCGCAATGGCCTCGTTAAAACGAATGGGCTGGGGAGAAATCAGACGCTGGATGGATTCCACACCGATGAGAATTGCAATAATGCCCAGAACCACCGCGCTGGTAAAACCGCCCAGAACGCCGACTTTTCCGGTTCCGAAACTGTAATTGGGATTATCCGAGTGCCTTCGGGCATAAAAGTACGCAAAAGCGGTGATGCCCAGCGCCACGGCGTGGGTCCCCATGTGCCAGCCGTCGGCCAGCAGCGCCATGGAACCGAATAAGTAGCCGGCCGTTATTTCGATAATCATCATCGACAGGGTCAGAAGAATAACCCGGCGGGTATTGCGTTCGCCGTGCCCGTCCTCAATATTATAGCGGTGGCGGTGTTTCCATCGTTGCAAGGTATGAATATGCATATGGATTCCTCTAAAAAGATTGGGTTTTTTATTGGCATTTTTATAGAACGGACCCGATCGGGCCTGCCATCAATATATTTAATCAGTCGAAGTGGTTTTTCAAGGGTAAAAAGGCCGGGTCGTTGCAGCCCAGCCTTTATATATTTCTAAAAATTAGGATTCATGATGGAAAACCTTGATTCTCTCAGAATGATATGTAATGCTTTTTGGATAAGGGGAGCGAGGAGCATAGTCGAGAAATGTCGACAATAAAATGGATGAAGAATGTATTGCTTTATGCCGTCTTCAGTTTGCTAATTCTGATCCAGACGGCGAGCGCCGATGATAAAGTTGCCGCTGAAGATTATTTAAAAAATAATCTTGACCGCGTATTTGAAATTTTGCAAAAAGAAGATCTTGAGCAGCAGGCAAAGAGCAAAGCGGTCGTTGAGATCGTCACCCCGATGTTTGATTTTGCGCTGATGGCCAGGCTGTCTCTTGGAAAGAAACACTGGTCCGGCCTGACCGCAGAAAAAAAAGACCGATTCACCGAACTTTTCGTTAACCGCCTGAGAAAGTCCTATCTGAGTAAACTAACGACCTATACAGATGAGCAGATCATTTACGAGCCCCCTACCGAGGTCAAGAAAAAAATTCACATCCCAACCCATCTGATCTCAAAAGGCAAGAAAATATCAATGCTATATAAGTTTTATAAATCCAAAAATGACTGGAAGATTTATGATGTCGAGATTCAGGGTGTCAGTATTATCCGCAGTTACCGGGCTCAGTTTAATGAGATTTTGCAGAATGGCACTTTTGACGACCTTTTGCAGAAAATGCAAAAATCGATTAGCAACTAAAAACCCTGTGTTTTAATTTAAGCGAACGTATGGCAAAACATCACTCCTATGTTACCCGTTTCTACGATCGGGTTGTCCTTGAGTATCCGAGACTCGTCATCCTCTTCATGCTGGTTGTGATTTCCTTTCTGGGTTATAAGGCAGCGGATTTCAGACTCGATGCCTCGACCGAGACGCTGATTATCGAAACCGATGAAGACCTGCGATACTCACGCCTGATTAAGTCGCGATATGGCGGATATGATTATTTATTGATAACCTATTCCCCCAAAACCGATTTGTTTTCAAATGAGTCCCTGGAAAAACTCGCCCGGTTGCGTGATGACTTAAAGCAGACCAAACGGGTCATTTCGGTAGTCTCCATACTGGATGCTCCCTTGCTTGAAAGTCCGCCCGTGCCGGTCAAGGAGCTAACCACCGGCTTACAAACCCTTGAATCTCCAACAGTAGATCGCCAACTGGCCAAAATTGAGTTCAAAGAAAGCCCCCTTTACCAAAATCTGCTTGTCAGCCCCGATTTGAAGACCACCGGCCTTCAGGTCAATTTCCCTATCGACGAAGTCTATCAGGACTTACTAATCCGGACCGATCATTTTCGAGAGAAGGCAGCCAGGAGTGAGCTAACAGACGCAGAAATTGCTGAATTCAAAGACCTCAAAAGGCAACTTCAAAGGCGTCGGGAAATACGGAGGCAAATCCGAAATGAGGATATCGCCGCCATCCGGGCCATTATGGACGACTACCGCCAGGATGCCCAGCTTTTCCTGGGCGGAATCAGCGTTATATCAGACGATTTAATTCGCTTTGTTAAGCAGGACTTGAAAATATTCGGCATCGGAATCGCATTTTTTCTGATCCTTACCTTGAGCATTATTTTCAGCAAAGTTCGTTGGGTTGTGTTACCAATGCTCTGCTGCGTTTTTTCGGCCATCGCCATGATGGGTCTTCTGGGAATGTTTGGCTGGAAAGTCACCGTTATATCTTCCAATTTTATATCGCTACAGCTGATCATTACCATGGCAATTACGATCCATTTGATCGTGCGCTACAAGGATCTTTTGATGCGGAATCCTGAAGCTGAACAGCGTCAACTTATCCTTGAGACGGTGGGCTTAATGCTGACGCCCTGCCTGTATGCCGCGCTGACGACGATCGCCGGATTCAGTTCCCTGCTGCTGAGCGATATTCTGCCCGTCAGAACTTTTGGCTGGATGATGAGTGCCGGTATCGCGGTTTCGCTGGTCACCACATTTTTACTTTTTCCGGCAGGGCTTATGTTGCTGGGCAAAGAAGAGCCGCAGGCCATAAAGGTAAAACGGTTTTCTTTTACGGCTGCTCTGGCCAGGTTTACGGAAGCGCACGGCACCCTGATAATCATCGGCAGCTACCTCATCTTAATTCTGAGTGTCGTCGGCTTTTTCAGACTTGTTGTTGAAAACAGCTTTATTAATTACTTTAAAGATGACACCGAGATTTATCAGGGTTTGAAAGTCATTGACGAAAAGCTGGGGGGTACGACCCCATTGGATGTGATCGTCGAACTCGAGGCACCTCAAGCATCGGCTGAAGTTACAGTGAGTAAAACGGAAAAACAGGGCGACGAAGATTTCGATGAGTTTGATGAATTTGAAAAAGACGGTGATGAAAAATATTGGTTTACTGCTGAACGCATGGCGCTGGCGACCAAAATCCATGATTATCTTGACAGCCTTCCTGAAACCGGCAAAGTGCTGTCGCTGGCAACCATGCTGAAGATTGCGGCGAAA
>JASFIU010000427.1:0-4421 GCA_050122495.1 Desulfobacterales bacterium
GACCCGTGCTGACGGCAGTCCGAACAAAACACTCCAAATACCGGCAACAACTGCTGCCACGAAAATGCTGAGCGGATATGCAATTCCCCAATCAATGAGCACTTGAGGCCAGGGAAATTCCAAAATAAGCAATGTACTGGTGTAGGCCCCGACGGCAATAAAAGCGGCGTGCCCCAGGGTGATCTGGCCGCAAAATCCAATCAAAAGCTGAACGCCCAATGCACCCAGAATGGTGAATCCAACAATATACCAAACACTGAGCCAGTAAGAATCCGAATAAATGGGAATGAAGACGAATAAAACCAGAAATAGCAGGATCATCTTTCCCTTGATAAACTTCGATTGGAACCATGAATGGTCCGCCTTATAATTTTGGTGATAATCCCCACATGGAAGCCAGGTCGTCGACATAAAAAACTCCGTTAAATTGGTTATATTAGTTGAATTGGTTGGATTGGTTAGATCGGTTGAAAAATTAACAACAAATGAAACCAATTGAACAAATTAAACCAATCAAACCCTTTCGATCCTCTCCCACCCCCACAAGCCATAGGGCTTGAAGAGCAGAAAAACCGCCATAAAAACGAACGGTGCAATTTCTTTAATACCACCCGGAAAATATCTGTCCAAATAGGCCCCGCTAAAATTCTGCAATATTCCGATGATAATCCCCCCGGCAATAGCTCCCGGAACAGAATTGAGCCCGCCCAGAACCACTGCCGGCAATACCAGCAATGAAAGGAATCCAACGGAAATATTAAGGCCGTTAATATTGCCAAGGAGCGTGCCGCCGACACCGGCTGCCATAAAAGCAATGGACCAGGCAGCAGCATAGACAAAACGGGCGCTGACGCCGAGGGACAATGCCGCCATCTCATCATCGGCTGTGGCCTGCATGGCAAGGCCCCAGCGAGTGTATTTGAAAAAACTTACAAAAATAATCAGAAGAACGATGGCTGCCAAAAAACTGTACAGATAAACTTCACCGATAAATATGGGACCTAAGCGAATCGGCTCCATCGAAAAGACCGGGGGGTCGAATACGCGGGTGTCGGTCCCCCAAATGAGCTCCACAATACCCTTAAAGAAAAAGGAAAGCCCCACCGTGACCATAATCACCGCCAGAACCGGTTCACCGATAAGCTTATCCAGAAAAATCCTTTCCGTCAGAATACCCAGAACAAATCCGATAATCAGAGAAAACAGAAGGGAGAGCAGAAAAGGCACCCCCATCGAATAAAAACTCAGGGAGACATAAGCCCCGATAAGCGTCAATTCTCCCATGGCCAGGTTCAATACACCCGAGCACTTATAAATTAGCACCCAGCCAAGGGCTACGAGTGCATAAATGCCGCCAATCATAATCCCTGATATCAGGGTCATTAAAAATAATTCCATTCGATTTGCTCCCTTAAGAATTGACGATTTGATGAAATCGCTTCACTCAATCGATTCATATTTCACTTGCAGATAGGCAATTGTCAATGATCAGTCCGCGACCTTGCGGATTTGAAGATCGGTTTTAATATGCGCTTCGCGCCCGTCTTCATATTTGATGGTCGTATCGATATGGACGCTATCATTATCTGAATACAGCGCAGTCAAAATATCTGCATAGCGTTTCTCAACAAAAGCGCGGCGCAGTTTGCGTGTCCGCGTCAACTCGTCATCATCCGGATCCAATTCTTTGTAAAGATTGGTAAATTTCATCACTTTAGCTAAATCCGGTAAATCCTTGTTGGCCTGTCGGATCTGTTTTTCGACCAGATCATATACTTCGGGCATCTGGGAAAGTTCCTGGTAGCTGGTATAGTTGATCTTTTTTTCATCGGCCCACTTGCCGACCACCGCATAATCGATACATA
The DNA here is from genome assembly GCA_050122495.1 of Desulfobacterales bacterium. GTDB lineage: Bacteria > Desulfobacterota > Desulfobacteria > Desulfobacterales > JAHEIW01 > JAHEIW01. The sequence continues at coordinate 1,866 of JASFIU010000427.1, forward strand.
AAACGGCACTCATGTAATCCCGGTTATCACCAATGACCCAGGAGTCCTTAATGTAGGGACTGAATTTCAGACGGGTTTCCAGGTATTGCGGAGCAAACGGTTTGCCGTCCTTCAGCGTAAATACATCTTTGGTGCGGTCAAAAACCACCAGGTGTCCATCATCATCGATAAAACCTTTATCCCCGGAATACAGCCAGCCATCCTTCAAAGTGCTCGCGGTGGCCTCCGGGTTCTTGAAATATCCCAGAAACACCGACGGACTGCGGGTCAGAATTTCACCATCTTCACCGATTTTAACTTCGGTTCCCGGAATCGGATGCCCCACGGTGTCAAATTTAATATCGCCGCTGCGATGTACTACCGATATGCCCGCCACTTCGGTCTGGCCGTAAATTTGTTTTAAATTCACGCCTAAGGCGTGAAAAAAACGAAAATGATCCGGCCCCATGGCTGCTCCGCCGGTATAAGCATTCCGCACGCGCGACAGTCCGAGATGGTCTTTGAGTTTTTTCTGAACGGTAATCGATGCGATCCATTCAAGGGCCTTCCAGTAAAAAGGGACCGGTTTTTTTTCGAATTTCAAATTGGCGACTTTATAGCCCACATGAGTTGAAAACTCATAAAATTTTCGTTTTATCCAGGCGGAATCCAGGTACTTGACCTGCACTGTTCGGGTCATCTGCTCGTACATTCGGGGCGGGGCAAACATAACATGCGGGCCGATTTCGCGAATGTTTTCCTGGGCGGTTTCAGGTTCCTCGGGAAAGTTGATGGTATAGCCGATCTGCAAGCCGCAAGAAATCGACATCATCTGCTCGCCGATCCAGGCAAAGGGAAGATAGGACACATAATCATCGTTTTTCAAACAGGGATCAACCGCCATGAGATGCTGACCCATCGTCAGCATGTTGTGATGGGATAAAAGCGCACCTTTGGGCAGCGCGGTGGTTCCTGAGGTATAAAAGAGCAGCGCCACTTCCTCCCCGGTGCCTTTATTGATAAATTCTTCGAAGAGTTCCGGTTTCTCCTTTTCCAGTTCCCGGCCCAGATCCTGAACCTCTTTGAGGCTGATTAAATAGTCTTCATCATAATTGCGCATTCCTTTGGGATCGTCCCAGATGATCTTCTCGAGCTTGGGGCATTCATTAAAGATCGAAATGGCCTTATCGACTTCTTCCTGACCTTCGCCAAATAAAAATTTGGTGTCGGAATGGTCGATGATGTATTTGACCTCATCAATGAGACAGTCCTGAAACAGCCAAACACCGATGCCCCGGGCGCACAGGGTTGCCATTTCCGCCCATAACCCTTCCGGACGATTGTCACCGATCATGGCGACCTTGTCGCCCTCCTCGAGTCCGAGACTGATAAGTCCCAAAGCCAGGTATTTCACGTTTTCCAGATAATCCTGCCAGGTAATCGGCCGCCATATACCAAATTCCTTTTCCCGCATGGCCACCTGGTCTTTACCGTATTTACTGGCCTGTTGATAAAAAAGCTTCGGAATAGTCAGATCTTCGGTTATTTCAATCCCTGTTTGACGATCGCTACCTTCGTGTTGCATATAATTCCTCTTCTCCTAAATAGGCTTTAATTACCTCAGGATTGTTTTGAACCTCCTCAGGAGTGCCATCCATAATCATGTAGCCGAAATTGAGCACAAACACTTGATGAGAAAGATCCATGACCACACCCATATCATGCTCAACCAGCAAACAGGTTACATTCCAGCGTTCTTCTTCGTTGACGTCCAGGATAAAGCGCGCCATGTCTTCCACTTCTTCCAGATTCAACCCCGCCAGCGGTTCATCGAGGATCAACAGCTCCGGCTCCAGGGCCAGCGCACGCCCCAGCTCGACACGTTTCTGAAGACCATAAGGCAGCATACCGGTCGGCTTGTGCCGGATATGTTCAATTTCCAGGAGGTCGATAATTTCTTCTTCAATAAACTCACGACTCGCAATTTCTTCTTTGGAAGTTTTGCCGACCCACACCGAGCTGCTGGCAATTCCGGACTTAAGATGAATGTGCCGGCCGAGCCGAATGTTATCCAGCACCGTCATACCGCCAAAGACTTCAACTTTTTGGAAGGTCCTGGACATACCCAACTTGGCCCGCTGGTAAGGTTTCAGATGATTAATCTTTTTTCCTCTGTATGAAATCGTTCCCTGTTGCGGGTGGTAAAGGCCGTTGATGCAATTCAACATTACGGTCTTGCCGGCTCCGTTAGGTCCAATGACGGAATGAATTTCGCCTTTTCGAACTTGCAGGTTAATACCCGCCAAGGCTGCGACTTTTCCGAAAGACATATGAATGTCCTCGAGGTCGAGCAGGATCTCACCCTGTTTTAAATCAGTTGAAACGACCAATCTCAGGCCCCCTTTCATTGAAAGAATACCGGATAAATAAAGCTGTCAGGGCAAAAGGTAAATTAATAACATGAATCAAATTCAGTTCATAGAAAGCATTGCAATTAAAATGACATAGCTACAAGGTAACCCAGCTTTAGTCAAGAAGATAATAAAGATTTTGGTAATCGTTTGGATTTAGGGATCG
>JASFIU010000428.1:0-4415 GCA_050122495.1 Desulfobacterales bacterium
CAGATTCTGGCGCTTATGTTGGAACTGAAAGCGGAGCTGAATACGTCATTGCTGCTGATCACACACGATTTAGGCGTGGTGGCCCAGATCGCTTCCCGGGTGCTGGTGATGTATGCCGGCCAGATTGTCGAAGAAGGCCCGATAACAGATCTTTTTGACCATCCTTTTCATCCCTATACGCAGGGGCTTCTCAAGTCCATGCCGCGATTGGGCGATCGGGCCTCCGGAGCTCCCGCCCGGCTGAATGAAATCACCGGCACCGTCCCATCTGCGACCCGGAGGATCAATGGATGTAAGTTCGCCAATCGCTGTTCTTACGTATTTAAACAATGCCGTGAGCAGCATCCGGATCTATTTCAAATTCGCCCAAACCAACGCGCGCGCTGCTGGCTCAAGCACTTCCCGGAAAGGAGGACTCAAAATGGCTGAAGGTCCCCTGTTAACGGCCAGCGAGCTGGTGAAGGAATTTCCGTTGGGCGGCGGATTGTTTGCCAGACAACAGGCCCGGGTTCGGGCCGTGGATGGGGTCTCCTTCTCGGTATCGCGCGGTGAAACATTTGGCCTTGTCGGTGAATCCGGTTGCGGCAAAACCACACTGGGTCGCCTGATTCTGGGCCTCATCCAACCGACCAGCGGAGATGTTGAATTTGACGGTCAGAAGATGCTGCCCCTGGGTACGAACGAGATGCGGTTGTTGCGGCGCCGCATGCAGATTATTTTCCAGGATCCTTACTCCAGCCTGGATCCGCGAATGCGGGTCGACGCCATCGTCACCGAACCCATCGTCGCAGGACAACGTCTTGCGAAAGCGGCCCGCAGGGATGCTGCCGCAGCGCTTTTAGAAAAAGTGGGCTTGACGAAAGCAGATCTGGACAAATATCCGCACGAATTTTCAGGCGGACAGCGTCAGCGCATCGGTATTGCCCGGGCCCTGAGTGTGCAGCCTGAGCTTATTGTTGCCGATGAGCCGGTCAGTTCCCTGGATGTATCCATTCAGGCTCAGGTCATCAATTTGATGCAGGATCTTAAACTCGAATTCGGTTTGTCCTATGTTTTCATTTCCCACGACCTCAGCGTGGTCGAACACATCAGTGACCGCATTGCGGTCATGTATCTGGGGACAATTGTGGAGCTGGGGCCGGCGGAAGAATTCAGTGTTGCATCGCGTCACCCTTACACCACAGCGCTACTGCGGTCAGTCCCCATGCCGGATCCGCGCCACAAAACCGAACCGTTTACCATGAAGGGCGATGTCCCCAGTCCGATTGACCCGCCATCGGGCTGCCCGTTTCATCCTCGCTGCGTGCATGTTTTTGACCGCTGCCGGATTGAACGGCCTTCACTGGTAGAGGCAACATCGCAGCATTTTGTGGCCTGCTGGTTAAATGAAGGACAAGGTCTATAGGTTATCAAAAGATATTGTGCAGCCATTATGGCCAAATATTCTTTTTATGGAAATGTAACATTTGGCAATATAAAATTCGAAACTCGAATATCGAAACTCGAAACAAATCCGAATATCGAATGACCAAAATTCAAAATTGTTTCAGCCTGAATATTGCTTTTGATGATATTGTTTCGGTCATTGAAAAATTCTGATTTAGAATTTGTTTCGGATTTCGAGTTTCGGATTTCGGATTTTTGGATGAACACAAAAAACTATCCAGATACGTTTGAAAGGGTGAGGAAAGGTAATATGAAAATAGCCGTTGTCGGTGCCGGGGCGATGGGCAGTCTGTTTGGCGCCCTTCTGGCCGAAGCCCGGAATGAGGTTTGGCTATGCGATATCCGGGAAGACCATATTCAGGCCGTAAATCAGGATGGCCTCATGCTCGAATATGAGACCAAGACCCGCAAAGTTCGGCTAAATGCCGCTACGGGTCCGGATAAAATCGGCAAATGCGAGCTGGTTCTCATTTTTGTGAAATCGATCCAAACCGAAGCTGCAGCGAAAACAGCCGCACAGTTGTCGGGTGGCAACGGTTTTGTGTTGACCCTTCAAAACGGCATGGGCAACGCCGATACGATTGCAGCCCACCTGGAGCCCAATCGGATCCTGGTCGGTACAACATCCCATGGGGCCACCCTGCTGGGTCCGGGACGTATTCGCCATGCCGGCAAAGGGCCGACGATCATCGGCATTTGGGGCGGCGCCGATCCGCAATTTAACATCGCCCGGCGCACCGCTGCGCTGTTCACCCAGGCCGGGATTGAAACCACCGCCGTTAAAGACGTTCGGCCTGTGCTCTGGGATAAACTGCTCATCAATGTCGGCATCAATGCCATCACGGCCTTAACCGGTATCAAAAACGGCCAAATCCTCGACCTTGAATCGACCCGCGAACTCAGCCGCCTCGCAGTTGAAGAAGCAGCGGCGGTGGCACGGGCTCAGGGAATCGAAATCGATGAAGACCCGATTTCCCATGTCTTTCAGGTCGCTGAGGCCACGGCGCCGAATCGGTCATCGATGGGGCAGGATGTAAATCATCGCCGGCCGACCGAGATCGGTTCCATCAACGGTTTTGTTGTACGCGAAGCCAGTCGAATGGGAGTCGCCGCACCGGTGAACCGGACGCTGACGGCGCTGGTGGAGACGATGGACGCGCATTATAAAAAATAAGGTTTCGGGTGTCAGGTTTCAGGTGTCAGCAAACAGATAATTCTGAGCAAAATCCGATTTATCTCCCTTGCCCTGACACCTGACACCTGAAACCTGAAACCCAAAAATTATAGGGAGGTAACTTAAACTATGGGAAATAATCAAATTACGATACCCGGCATCCAACAGGCCAAAGCGGAGGGCCGCAAACTGGTCATGGTCACGGCCTATGATTATCCGTTCGGTTTGCTGGCGGACCAGGCTGAAGTAGACCTGGTGCTGGTGGGAGACTCACTGGGCATGGTCGTCATGGGTTTAGACGGTACCGTTGAAGTCACCATGGACCACATGATTCACCATATCAAGGCGGTCGTACGTGGCTGCAAGGGGCCGCTGGTGATCGGCGATATGCCGTTTATGAGCTATAACACCTCAATTCGCGAGGCCATCCACAACGCCGGCCGCCTGATGAAAGAGGGCGGCTGCGACGCGATCAAGCTTGAGGGCGGCATTGACTTCGCGCCGACCATTGAGGCGATCGTAAAAGCCGGTATACCGGTGCAGGGCCATATCGGCCTCACCCCTCAGACAGCCAGTGCGCTGGGAGGCTTCAAAATGCAGGGCAAAGATGCGGCCGCAGCCAAACAAATTATTGACGATGCCCGCAGCCTGCAAAGTGCCGGAACGTTTTCAATTGTTCTAGAAGCGGTTCCGGCGCCTTTGGGCAAATTGGTTTCGGAGGCGGTTGATGTTCCGATCATCGGCATCGGTGCGGGGCCGGATGTGGATGGCCAGGTGTTGGTCACCCATGACATGCTCGGGCTGTTTGACAAATTTATGCCCAAGTTCGTCAAGCAGTATACGCAACTTCGAACCATAATTCTAGAAGCGATGACGGCCTATAAAAAGGAAGTCCGCGAGGGGATTTTCCCGGCAGCGGAGCATTCATTCAAAATGCCCGAGGAGACGCTCGCACAGCTCAAGAAGATGATCGAAGAATAGTTATTGGTTATTGGTTATTCGTTATTAGGTTGAAGTCTTCCGATTGTCTCAAATAACAAATAACAGATAACGAATAACTTTAATCCACAATAATTATTGATGATATTTTGATGCTTAAATTTGAAAGAGTTTCAGAGGCTTGTCCGCCAATTGCCGGTTGGCTTCTTTTAGTTTATCTTCGCTCGAAACAACTGCGACGGCCTGTTGCCCGGACGGGGCGGCAAAATATTTTTTGGCAGCTCGCCTGACATCCCGACGCGTCAAAGACAGCAATTTCGATTTAAACTGACTGCGAATTTCATCAGACAGGGAAACAATCTTGCGATAAAATGCTTTCCGGGCTGCCGGCCCCGGCGGATCCGGCTTATCAATCTCGGAGCATACCTGCAAAATAGCCTCCTTAACATCCTCATCGGAATAATCGCCGCCGCGGGCAAACCGGGCGGCACCCTCAAAAGCCTTCAAGGTTGCAACAATATGGGGGTCCCGGTAGGAAGCGAAACAAAACAGCCCATCTTCCGGGCTGTATAAGGCAAAGCCGCCGTAAGCCCCTCCTTTTTCCCGAATTTCACGATGCAAATACATGGATCGGAGGATCTTGCTGATAACGGCCAGCGCCGGGGCGTCCGCATGGGCCATGCGTACCGTCTCAAAGGTCAGGGCCACAAACGACACGGCTGTTGAGGTGCTCCAACCCTCCCGCAGGATTTCATTATTCATGCTGATATCGGGCGGGCCGAACCCAGCGTTCTGATTATCTGCAAGCTGTTCAAAAATCGAGGCAGCCGATGCGGCGGCAGCCGTCTGGTGCTCC
>JASFIU010000429.1:0-4411 GCA_050122495.1 Desulfobacterales bacterium
AACAGATATAGCCTTCTTTATAAACACCCATGACGTATTTTCTGTTCTGATATTCCGGTATAGAAAAATTGCCGTCCTTGTCGGACATATCCTGGGCGGCATCAAAGGTCTGGTCCGTGGTTGTATTATCTTCAGATTGATTTTTGAACCAACGGATGGCAACAGCGGCGTCATTAATCGGTTGACCTGTTTCGGCGTCAACAACGCGCCCGTTAATGATACTTTTGGGCGCACAGGCGGCCAGGAAAAAGAACAAGGTGATACTGATCAGGAGCAGTGGTCGTCTGACTGGATTGGCTTTCATAAATTCCCCCCCAAAAGCCTTTCGTGTTATATGGTGGTTTAAATGATGTGCCCGGGTTATATGGATATGCGGTGCGGTACAGCCCTTACCCGGCAAAGGGCAAGGGCTGAGTGAACCGCATGGGTTTCAACCTCTCCAGATGCCGTTATTTTTCCCGGCTTAGACCTCAATTTTCATTGAGGCTCCGACAAAAAAAGATGCACGCGCATCCGAGAGGTCACCGGATTCTTTATCGGCATTTTGTTGTAAAGCTTTAGCGATTTTTGCCTGCTTGACCGCCAATTTTCGATGCGCTATGATCGAACCTGCCCAAATCGAATAGCTAACGGATTCAACGATAGATGCCCCGGACAAGGGTGAACTTAGATGGGCTAAAGAATTTGGCCTCACGCAAAGACCCAAAGACGCCAAGGTTTTTAAGGCTTAACCTAAAGTTCTTTGCGACTTAGCGGCTTTGGGTGAGCAATAAAATTAAAATGGATCAATTACACCTTTCAACTTAAGGAAAATATGATGCCGAAAACATTGCTGGAAAAAGCTAAGGAAAAAACCATCATTTTTGATGGCGCTATGGGAACCCTGATTATGGCCGCGGGGCTTGAGTCCATCAAATCTCCGATGCTTCTGAATCTGGAAAAGCCCGAATTGGTCACCGATATCCATAAGCAGTACTTTACAGCCGGGGCGGATGTGGTGCTGACCAATACATTCAGCGGCAATCCGCTAAAGCTAGAAGCTGAGGGCATAGAAGCCCGGATGGAAGTGCTCAACCGGGAAGCTGCAAAACTGGCGAAACAGGCCTGCCCCGAGGGCAAATTTGTGGCCGGGGATATCGGCCCCTCCGGGAAAACGTTGCCACCGATTGGCGACAGCTCTCCAGAAGAAATGCAGGAAGCGTTTTATCTGCAGGCCCAGGTTCTGCTCGAAGGCGGGGTCGACCTGATTCTCATTGAAACCATGTATTCCCTCGAAGAAGCCCTTGCTGCCGTGCAGGCTGTGCGAAAAGCAAGTGATATTTTGCTGATCGCTTCCATGACGTACAACCTTACGGAAATGGGCTATTTCACGATAATGGGAGAAACCGTTGATCAATGTGTCTCAGCATTGACAGCAGCCGGTGCGGATATCATCGGCGCCAACTGCACCCTGGGCAGCTCGGAGATGATCGAGCTGACCAAAGAACTTCGGGCGGCGACGGACAAGCCCGTATTGATTCAGCCCAATGCGGGCAAGCCGGTTGCGGACGGAGACCGCACTTACTACGAACAGACCCCCGCTGAGTTTGCCCAGGATCTCAAGGCGATCAAGGAGGCCGGTGCGGATATGGTCGGGGGTTGCTGCGGCACCAATCCTGAATTTATCGAAACTATGACCGCAGCTATATCCGGAGAGTCAACTGCCGATTAAATCAACCAACCGTGATTTTTCCGGTCTCTTTTTATCTTTTCTTCAGATGTTACAAGCCTTCGCTATTTTAAGATCTCGTGGTCATTACCCCCTGGCGTAAAGTTATCAAGACCGCCTCTTGAGTTACAATTTGTTACAAACTGTTACACCCTAGAAAAGCATTTCTCGTTTGTTCTGATTATATTCTTCCTAAAGAAATAAGATTGAGCACATTAAATTTATTTCAACAAAGGAGGAATCATGCTAAAAAAAGGTTTAACAATCGCATTAATTGGAGTTTTTATTTCAGGGGCTTTGATTTTCACCGGCTGTCGTTCCCACTCTCATGAGCACAAGGCGGAGTTTATGGTCGATTATATTGCCGAGACCATTGACGCGACCGACGAGCAGAGAGCGCAGCTCGATGGGATCAAAGATGAGTTTGTCGCGAAGGCCAAGGAAATGCATGAACAAAAAGAGGCCATGCATGCGGCCTTTATGGCTGAGTTGCGCAAGGAAGAAATCAGTCGTGAAACTCTAGATGGTCTAATTGATCAGAAGCGGGCGCAGATGGAGGAATTTGTAAATCTGGCCATGGACCGCCTGATCGAATTTCACAAAACCCTGTCAGCAGAACAAAGAGAAAAACTGGCAACAAAGATTGAGTACTTTCATGATAAGCATCAGAATCGATGGGAGTAAAAGTCGCGCGTTGCGGGTTTCGGGTTACGAGTTGTTGACTTCCATACGGTGTTCGATTTGAGCACAACACGTAACCCGAAGCCTATAAATCTAAAGCTCGAAATTCGAATTTCGCCTGATTTTATTAAATTGGCCGAAACAAATTCGAATACCGAATTTACAAAATTAAAAACTTGTTTTGAACATTCGAATTTAGGGTTTCGTGCTTCGGATTTTTTTATTAACTTCTATAATAAGAGTTTTATAAACGGACCATCAAAAAAGATAATATACTAAATTATTATTTGGAATGACACCAACCATTTTGATAATCGATGATGATGCCAAGCTGAATCAGCTGCTCAAAGATTTTTTAAAAGATTTTGGTTTTGACGTCCTTGCCGCGACCCACCCGGCCAAAGGATTAAAAAAGCTGAAGCAGGCATCACCCGATCTGGTTATTCTGGACATCATGCTGCCGGAGATGGACGGTTTTGAAGTCTGCAGATCGATTCGCGAGACCAGCAATATTCCGATTATCATGTTGACCGCCCGGGGAGAGGTCACCGATAAGGTAGTTGGGCTGGAGCTGGGGGCCGATGATTACCTGGCAAAGCCCTTTGAGCCCCGTGAACTCGTGGCCCGGATTCAATCGGTTTTGCGCCGCACCCGGAAACTCAGCGATACGCCGACCCTGACGTTTGACCGGCTGGTCATCGATCTGGATAAACGCATTGCGCTGCTGGACGGCAAGCCCCTTGACCTGACAACCAATGAGTTTACGGCCCTGGCCCTGCTGGCCAGAAATGCCGGGAAAGTGCTGAATCGTGATCAGATTCTGCAGGAGCTGCGCGGGATGGACTGTGATGCTTTCAATCGCTCCGTTGACATTGCCGTCAGCCGCCTGCGTCAAAAATTAAAAGACAATCCCAAAGCCCCTGAATTTATTAAAACGGTTTGGGGAAGCGGATATGTGTTTATCGGAAATTATGCGGATTAATTTTTTCAACAGAGTCATACGTTCGGTGTTCACCAAGCTGCTGGTGGTTATCCTCCTCACCGGCATTTGCATTAACCTGGTGGTGGGTGGATTTTTCATTCATCTTCGCAACGAGTTCATCGGCCCGTTTCATAAAAATGTCGTTCAATACCTTAATTATCTGATTGCCGATATGGGCAATCCCCCAACTCTGGAACGCGCTAGAGAAATTGCCCGCGAGTCCTTTTTGGAAATTCGTTACGAAAGTCCGGATCTCAGCTGGACCACATCCGATGATCTGCCAACGATTTTCAAAGGCCACTTCACGCCGTGGCACCAAAATCCCGATGTCCGTTATGGAAAGTATCGCGGTCGACATGTGATCGAAGTAGACAAAGCGGCCGGCCGATTTATTTTCGGCGTATCTCGTAATCTACCGGTCGACAACGCGCGACACCGGCTACTGGTCATCATATTGGTCCTGCTAACCGCGATTTTGGTAGGTGCTTTTTTTGTGATCCGTCACATTTTGCGACCGGTAAAATGGCTAAATACCGGCGTACAGGAAGTCAGCCGGGGGAATTTAAAGCATCGGGTGCCGCTGAAAAAGTCTGATGAACTGCGGGATCTGGCGGATGCCTTTAATCAGATGACCGATCGAATTCGGGATATGCTGCACACCAAAGAGCAGCTGCTTTTAGATGTCAGCCATGAGCTGCGGACCCCGCTGACGCGCATGAAAGTTGCGCTTGAATTTTTAGAAGACAGCCAGGCCAAACAGAGCATTCAGGCCGACATGGAAGAAATGGAAAAAATGGTCACCGAGATCCTGGAAACGGCCCGGATGCAGCATAAATATGAAAATTTAAAAAAACAGCCGATTAACCTGGTCAGACTGCTCAAAGAGATGCTGCCGGAATTCGAAAACCAACCGCCCGGAATAGAGATGATGGCGTTTCCCTCTGAGGTGATGGCAGCGGTCGACCCCGAGAAGATCAAAACGGTCTTTGAAAATCTGATCAATAATGCCATTAAATATTCCCGGCCCGATAGCGGCCCGA
>JASFIU010000430.1:0-4404 GCA_050122495.1 Desulfobacterales bacterium
TTTGTACGGTCATCCTCATAATCTTGCGGGTTGAGAGTGCCGGAAACCCCGAAGGCCACCGAAAAGGTAACCATATGCTGATGGGCGGCGCCATCCCATTTATTCGTCGGCACCTGATTATCCATTTCAGGAATAAGGTCGGTGGCATAATAGTGCATGGCGATATCGGCCAGGGTGTCACTGTAATCATCTTTATAGGGCACCTTATTGCCGCCCCATGCTTCGTTGTCCTTGTCACCATCGGCATTGCCCACCGAATCGTGGCCATTATCGCTGTAATAACCATCGGTTACCACCAGGGTGAACGACTGCTGGCAGGCGCCACCGTCTGCCGGATAGGGGACATCGCCCTTCTGACCTTCCAGGTCACCGTTATTTTTGCGGTAATACTCACCGATCTTCTCCAGCCCCGCCTTCAGCGGGGTGCCGCCGGCGGATTTATAGGCATAAAGGGTTTCAATCAGCGCATCCGTTTCGTCCTTGAACTCACCGTCGATAACCGCTTTAACCGGTTGTAAGGGAACGATGATCCGGTTGTTAATGCCCAGAATGCCGACCCGCACCCCGTCTAATTTTTTAAGCACCCGGGCAATGGCGGCCTTGGCGACAAACTCGCGCCGTCGGTTATAGGTAAACCAGTTGGCGAAATTCTGCCGGTCTGCAGCATAGGACCGGTAAATGTCGGCCGGGGGATTGAATACCTCGGTTACCGTAACAATCTTATCATTGGGCACCTTGCCCCCGTCGGTGGTAAAAATATAATATTTATTTTCGCTGGGACCATCGAGGATGATCAGATAAAAATTACCATCGATCTCAGATTTCACAAAATAATGGGCCCACGGGACGCTTAGCCCGTCAACGCGAAAAGCCCTTTTGTCCAGATCGAGCGTTTTGGTTTGCAAGGGATGAACAAGGGGTTTTTGGGTATCGGCCGGCGGAAAGGTTTTGTTTTTGTGGTCCGGCCAGGGCTCATAAACAACCTTGGGGTTGTAGTAAACCGCATTGACTGCATGCCACTGGGAACGCCAGTATTTTCGGGTCTCTGCATCCATCTGTCTCCACGATTGATTAATATTGTAACCATCGCCCATATCATCGAAGACATAACAGAATCCTTCATTATCTGTCGTTTCGGGGTCCGGGTTTGGAAATTGCCCGTCATATTCGCCTCTGACCAGGATTTCAAAAGTCATACTGCCGGAGTCATCCAGCGAGATCATCAGGTTGGTGGCGGGCGGATTCAATTGGGTAAACATGGGCGCATCCGCCAGATCAACCTGGCCGTGGGCCAGCATGGCTCCGAAAAACAAAATAGCGGCTGTCGATATGCAAAACCCGATGGCCAGTACGCGCAGCCAGGATTTGTATCCGAATTTATGCAAATTAGAAGCAATGTCGTTGGGGTTAAACATAAACAGTCTCCTGCAATTCAAGGCATGCTAAAAGGTTCTGCGATACCCGATCTTGATGGTGGTCACACCCTCTTTTTCGGTGCGCCCGTAAACTGCAAATCCATGCAGCCTGGATCTGCCGATACCCAGTGAATATCCCGCGGGCGTCCCCTCGTAGCCCACCCGGAACCGGGTTTTCCCGCCCGGATCCATCGTCGTCGTCACTGCCTGTGATTTTGTCTCCCAGTCTTCCGTAAAATTATCATCATCGATTGTTAGAATGCCCGGTTCAACAAAAGGCAGCCCCCTTGGATCGGGATTGTTTTGCAGGCGGTCAATAGCTTCCAGAGCAGCACCTTCAGCCAGATACACGTTGCGCTGGTAGACAGCGTCATTGCCCGCAATTTGAACTTCCGTGCTGGCAGTGTTGGTGGCAGCGATGCTGATAATGGTCAGCAGGGCCAAAAGCATGATGGTCGCTAGAATCAGAAAATAGCCCTGTTCATTTTTCAATGGTTTGATGAGTTTTTCCATGATGTGGTGTCCTCTACAATCCGATGTTGCGACATCTAACCTGGGTGGAATAGGTCCGGCTTACAGTTCCTGCGCTTCCGGCGGGCAGCTGCACGGTCATCGAAATTTCAACGATTCGAATTTCCTCTCGTGCGGTGGTCGGCGCCCCGGTTTCATCGTAATAGGTAAACTGAAGATTTGAGACATTGCTTTCGGTTACATCCACCCAATCGGCCCCGGCACCCATGTATTTTTCCAGTGCGCCGTTGTTTATGCGGTAGGCAATCAGTTCATTGTCGACATTATCATCTTCGGCCGAACATGGCCCGCTATCATCGGTACAGTGATCGATGCGCCCGTCCATGTCGACATCCATGGTAAACGCCAGATTGTTGGCATCGGTGGGAGCGATGCGGCCATCATGATCCGCGTGGAAACCGCTATCCGTATCAAAGTCATCCACAATTCCGGCAGCGGCGGTACCCGTTGGGTTCAAACCGGCCATACGGATTTCCTGTATCATCAGCTCGACACCGCCCCGGGCGACCTGCTGAACATCGGCGGCGACGTTTTGGGTGGTATAAGACCGCCCCATGCTGGTAAAAAGGCTGACCAGAGCCGCCATCAAAACCGACGCCATGGCAAGCCCGATCAGAATGTCCACCATGGTGAAGCCGGTATCCCGGGTGAGCGCGGTTGTTTTTTTAGCGGCAAATTCGGAATAGATCATGTCCCGTTTCCTTTTGTAATTGTCCTTAAAACCACACTGCGATTCTGCCCCTGCCAGGTCCAGTCGACAGTGACCTCAATCGCCCGTGAGGTATCGTAACCCAGCGCGTCTTCAATCCTTGTGGTTCGGGTGTAAATACCGCCCGGATTGCCGTTGGCGTCTATGCCGGGTTCCGCAATCTCCGTGGGATCCAGGGTCTTTATATCCAGTGTATTTTTCAGCTGTTCTAACTGCTGCCGGGCCAGCATGTTGGCCTGGGTCAACATATTTCCTCTGGTGTTGTTGCGCGTGGCTGAAACCACCAAAGTTGACACCGCCAGAAACCCGATGGAAAAAATGGCAATTGCGATCAGCGCTTCAGCCAGCATATAGCCTTTGTCATTCTTCGATTTGATCAGATTGGTTTTGCGCTTTTCCATAATGAATCCTCTCCGATAAAGAGGTGTCAGTTTATTTTTTGAACCCGTATGCGACCCAGCGTGCTCACAATAACATCCCTCTGCCGGCCCTCCAAATTTACGATTACGGCGGTACCCGCTATATTGGCCCGCCCTCTGCTGTTAAATCGGGTTCGATTATTGGTAAATCCCCAATCCGGGTGGCCGAGGTCAAATTTGACGCCGGCAGGCAATTTCCGTGCTCTTAGAAGACGTTCGTCGGGATCTCGTAACCAGGGATTGTCCTTATCAACAAAAACCGTGTAGCTTGTGGGATTAAATAAGACGGCCACATTATTATTTTCCTTGACGGCACTGATTTTGGCCATTTGCAAATCCCCCATCAGGTTGTCTACCGCATCCCTCAACTTGGCATTGTTTCGCCAGCTGAGAATGTTGGGTGTCACAATTGCCGTCACCACGGCGATGACGGCCAGTACCATCATCAGTTCTGTAATGGAAAAGCCCCCTGTTTTTTTCATGGCCTTCATTCTCCCATAAAAAATAAGAAACCGGATCACCCTTTTTCCCCAGGCAACCCGGCCATCCCGCCTATGAGTTTGTCTGCGGGACCCGAAGCTTTCCGCCTCCCGATTACTCGGGATTTAGCTTTATCACGGGATAAAAGAAAAAAACCTCAAAAGGAATATTCTGGTTCCCCCAAAAAACGCTATTTTCGAGTCCTTCGAAAAATCGCTTCCACAGTCGGTTTAGCGATAACAGATTCTATAATTACAGAATATCCAAGCTTCCGCAAAAATATTTATAGTAAATGCACCAGAGTGTCAATATAAAGTACAACAAAATATGATATAACTTATAAGAATTAAACGAAAATTTGCCTATTCTCTTAAAAAGCTAATTGGCCCTTAAAACGCTGAAGCCCATTTTTTCCTTTGCATCCAGGTTTTTTAATGAGGGCCAATCTTGCGAGTCATTGCCGGAAAGATTAATACGAACCGGGCCTCATTATGCTTCCGGATGATCATATTCGCAAGATCTGTACCAAAAACCCATTTAGTCTAAAATTTGTCACCTTTTCAATAAGTTAAAAAATATGGGAAAATTATTTCCATTCTAAAAACAGCCAAAAATGTGTAATTTAGGTAACAAAAATGTTCAATATTGTGTAAAATAGGTTTTATTCCTGGAAAGGAGATGTAAATGGAGTCAAAAAAATCGCCGGCAGGCGCGATCAAAAGCGGCGTGGTGTTGATTTGCTTTTTATTGGTCGCCTGCCAGGTGTGCAGAGGACGGTGGGACCCGAAAACCGGATCGGCCTGTAAACCCGGATGGAAATTCTGCCATCTTTTACATTATTGTCTTTGTA
>JASFIU010000431.1:0-4394 GCA_050122495.1 Desulfobacterales bacterium
GGTTTGTGACTGATAACAATGACATCGAATTTATTGTTCGTAGCGATATCAATAATCTCGCTGGCAACATCCTTCTTGCGGGGCTGGAAAACGGTATGAATCAGGCTGTCTGCAAATCCGTTGTCTATCAGCTTCTGTTTGAGCATTTTGAGCTCAGTTTCCTGCTCTGCAACTTTTTGGGAAAGGTAACTCAGACTCCCTTTCAGTTTTCCCGTAACCGAACTTGCGCTCGTCTCAATCTCAGGCACGGGTGTGTACGCGTTAAATAGGGTTACTTCAACATCCCCGCGGTTTCTAAATGTGCTGATAACAAAATCTAACGCTTTTTGATCGAAACGAGTGAAATTATAAGGCAGCAATAGTTTTTGTATGGCCATTGGTTTCTCCCTTAAGACGGGTTAAAATTTAACATATAAGGTCATCTATCTCACGGCCAACCGATGAGGTGGTATTAAATCGCTCAATTTAAGGTAACTTGATAGCACCCGGTGTGGGCCGCATGTAAGGAAAATAAAGGTGGCTGGCGAACTGCATTCGGATCAGGTCCTATTGCAGAGTCAAAAGGCCCCGTTCTGCGGGCCGAAGCTCCCGTGGATGGCTATCCTGCTGCAATTAATATGAAATCTCACAATGCGAGGGCTCCTGTCAATAAAAAAATAGATTGGGTTTTCCAAATCCCGCCATGGCGGGATTCCACCGCGTTGTTTTCAACGATTGGGGCACCAGGTGCCCCGCCTTTACCGCCTATGGCGGTAAAATCCAAGCCACCCGCTTTGCGGGTGGTCGTTGACTCTGGATGACTGCTTATCTAAAAGCTTGATTTTTGACTCCAAACTTGAAATGGTGATGGCTCAATTTTTACTGCTATTTATTCGATCCGAGAATTCCAGCAAAACCGAATGCCTGCAATAGGAGAACGCGAATGCATCTCAAGCGAATTTGTATTGATCCTCAAAGGTTTCCCGTTTGCGACCGCTATCCATTTAATCTGCAAATTTTTCGTCACCCGCGAAGCGTTGATGTGCATTGCCCGGTTACTTTTTTTGTCGGAGAAAACGGCACGGGCAAATCGACACTGTTACAGGCCGTTAGCCACCGCTGCGGCATTTATATATGGTGCGGGGAGCGCCGGGCACGATTTGAGTATAATCCATATGAAACCGAGTTTTATAAAGCGGTTGAAGTTGAGTGGGCCCAAAATACCGTTCCAGGCTCTTTTTTTGCTTCTGAAATTTTTAAAAACTTCGCCCAAATCGTGGATGAATGGGCCAGTATGGATCCCGGATTGCTTGAATATTTTGGCGGAAAATCATTGATGGCTCAATCTCACGGTCAATCCCTGATGTCTTTTTTTAAATCGCGCTTTCAGATTAAGGGACTGTATCTATTGGATGAACCGGAAACCGCACTTTCTCCGACCAGTTTGATCGATTTGCTCAAACTGCTCAGACAAACAAGCAGCGCCGGCCTTGCCCAATTCATTATCGCCACCCACTCTCCGATTCTTCTGGCGTGTCCTGGCGCCAAAATATACAGCTTCAGCCCGTCATCTTTAGAGCAGGTTGGTTATGAAGAGACCGAGCATTTTCAAGTCTACAAAAGTTTTATGCAGGACCCGGACAAGTATTTGCAAGATCTGTAAACCGCAGCAGGTTCCTCACAACAACCATGCGAAATATGATCGGCCTGACCACCGATATGACGTTTGGGGCACAATTTGCTGAATATTGTCAAAATTTTTGCAGAATTCGTGATGAGAGGCAAATCGGGAAATTGATAACCAATTGAAATAATATAATTTATTCTTTTCCCGGTTTTTGGCTTGGATTTTGCTTTAATACTTCAGATGATACCCACGCTGGCGCTCCCGGCACACGGTTTAGAACCGGACGGTCTTAAACGAACCAACATTTGAACCCATGAAAAAAACCCGAACCCAAAGTGTTATTTTATCAATTCTACCCGTCGTAATGGCCTTATACAGTATTTCTGCCGGCGCTGCTGACGTCTCCGGCAACTTTCCGGAATATGACAGTATTCGTCCCAACATTTCTTTCTGGAAAAAAATTTATACAGAATATTCAACCACCCAGGGCGTCATTCATGATAAGCGCAATCTGGGAATCATTTATGAGGTCATTGAGCTTAAGGACCGCAATCGCCACGGCAGCCGAAAAATCAATCGAAACCGAATTAAAAAGGTCAAAAATAAATACAAACTGATTCTGGCCAAACTCGCCCGGGGCGAACCGGCTAATGGGCCGGAAGAAAAGCGCGTGGTCGATTTATTTGGAACTGAACCGCAGCGGTCTGATTTTCGGTCGGCCATGCGCAATCTGCGGTGTCAGGTCGGTCAGAAAGATCAGTTCCGTCAGGGCATCATTCGATCCGGTGCTTATCTGGCGAAAATCAAACAAATTTTCCGTGATGCGGGCCTGCCAACGGAATTATCCTATCTGCCCCATGTGGAATCGTCTTTTAACCCCAAAGCCTACAGTAAATTCGGTGCTGCCGGTATCTGGCAATTTACCCGTTCAACCGGCAAACGATTTATGAAGGTTGGTTATACGGTCGATGAGCGGCGGGATCCCATCCTTTCTTCTTACGCCGCCGCGCGACTGCTGAAGCAAAATTTCCAGAAGCTTCAGAACTGGCCGATGGCCATCACGGCATACAATCACGGCATCGCCGGCATGCTGCGCGCCAAAAGGCGCAACGGCGGCTACGAGGCCATATTCAAAGAATACCGCAGCCGAATTTTTAAATTTGCATCCCGAAATTTTTACTCCGAATTTTTAGCTGCCTGTGAGGCGGCTCAAAATTATCGGCAATATTTCGGAGAGCTCGTACTGGACACCCCCATAGAAAGCCAGGAGGTGGTGATGGCCGGATACGGCTCATTGCCGGAAATGGCACGGCAGCTCAAACTGGAGCTTGGCATCCTGAGCGAGTTGAATCCTGCTTTGCGAAATCCGGTTATTCGCGGTCAAAAATATGTACCCAAAGGTTTTCGCCTGCGTTTACCGCTGAAATCCGGTCGGGATTGGGAACGTGTGATGGCGGAACTGGCACCGAAAATTTATAAAAACTTCCAGAAACGCAGTCACATTTATACGGTTCAAAGAGGGGATACGGCCGGAGAAATTGCCCGGATGCACGGTGTAAAGCTACGCGATCTGATTGCGGCCAACAATCTGAATTCGCGCGCCACCATCTATGTAAACCAAAATTTGCGCATACCCCTGCCGGATAAGAAACCGATTACGATCGCCAGGAAGGAACCCCGAAAGACGGAAGCGCCCAGCCTGATAAAATCCCCGAGATCCCTATCGATCGAGGCACAACCGTTAACCAGCCCGACGGTTGATTTGGTATTGGCGATGAATGCCACTGCTGAGTCCGAAGAAACACAGGAAAAACAAGTTGCGGAAGCCGCGCCTCTTCCGCCTGCTCAAGAAGGGACCGGGCGTCGACAGCCCCCGGTTTTTGCCAGCCAAAAACCAAAAGAGCGGGAGGCAAAGGACGCATTCGAGTTGCCGCAGGATGAGTCGGCAACAGGCGAGACCCCCGATACGGAAGCACCGGTCGCTATCGGTCAAGAAGCAGATATTGATACACTATCCGAAACCGTAGCGTCCCAGGAGCAACAAAAGGCACAAGCAGAACCCCCAGCAGAAACCCTGGCGGAATTGGATGCCGAGGCTGCCAAGCCTGCAGCCCAGGCGTCCGAATTTAATCCGGAAGTCTTACAGGGCAATTTTGCAGTTGAGCGTATTTACCACGACCAAGGCAAACCCATCGGCACCATCCGGGTCGAAGTTGAAGAAACCCTGGGGCATTATGCCGAATGGCTGGGGATTACAGCCTGGGAGATTCGGCGCTTAAATGGATTTCCCTACGGAAGGGCCATCCATCTTGATCAGCGCATAAAAATTCCGCTGCACCTGGTTTCCAAAGAGGAATTTGAAGAAAAAAGGTTTGAGTATCACAAAGAGCTAAGCGAAAATTTTTTTGCTTCCTATCGTGTCGAAAAAGTAAAATTCTACTTTATAAAAAAAGGCGATACGATCTGGGAGCTTTCGCTTGAAGAATTTGAAGTTCCGCTCTGGCTGATCAAAAAGTATAACCGCGATTTAGATTTCAGCGCACTCATGCCCTCACAAAAACTAAACATTCCGATTGTCGAAAAAATCCAGGCCTGAAACACGTATTTTTTCTACGGTGGCATTACTACCCCGCTTTCCCGTGGGACCCTTAAGAAGATAATATCGAGGACGAGGACGAGAACGAGGACGAATGAGTGGTTAGACACCCTTCATCGTACTCGTCGTCGTACTCGTCCTCGTTACTTTAAGAATTTTCACTTTTGTTACATTGAAGATGAACCGATTTAT
>JASFIU010000432.1:0-4383 GCA_050122495.1 Desulfobacterales bacterium
TCAGATCAACGTTGGACATCTCCTTTTCAACCACCTCGTTATTTTCTATCACCTCATAAGGGATTCCGGGGCTCGTATCTCGACTGATCTCGACGCGGACAGCGCCATTTTCACCTTCATGCAGCGTTGCGCGGCCTTTCTTGAAGCCATCAGTGTTGACATTGGCAATATTATCAGCGGTAACCCCGAGTTTCGTTACAAATGACCTCAGAGCGGATACGGTGTTGCTTAAAGCTGAAATCATTTTTCCCCCCTAATAAGCCGTAATGCGCGGTGACGCTCTTTCAAAAAATTAAAACTTCCCGAAATGCCGTTATTCCAACCGGAACATGCTCCATCATGTAGTGTTGTGAGAGCCCGAATAAGAAGATGCACGTGCATCTGAGAAGTTTTAAATTCAAGTCAAATTTGATAGATCAAAGATTACAATATCCGTGCCAAATATCATCTTTATAACTTTATATATTGATATCAAATAGTTATAATTTTTATAAAATTAAATAAGGTTAAAAAATGACAAATTACGTCATTTTTTTTGCCCTAAAATGTCATTTCGGCTATATAAAGCTTAGATTCAACTAGTGTTGTGTCCCACAAAAATATTACAAAAGTCGTTTGGTATATTTGTGTTTAGTTGGGTTTTTTAACAACATAATCTAATCGGTTTCAGGTGTCAGTGTTCAGGTGTCAGCAAACAGATGACAGAGGGAGAATTCGATGCGTCTCCATTGCCCTGACACCTGACACCTGAACACTGACACCTTTAGATTCCTTACTCCCGGAACCTGAAACCTAAAAATTAGGACTGCCTTTTGTAAATTGCTTGCGGGACACAACACTAGTGGTTGTAAATAAAAGGTTACGGAGCCGGTTAAAAATGAGATTTGAATTTGCCACCGCCAACCGCATTATTTTTGGCCCGGGCACCCTTGACGAAGTGGGTCCGATAGCGTCCGGGATGGGCCGCCGGCCTCTGGTTGTTACCGGCCTTAGCGGCGACCGGGCCGCCCCATTAAAGGACGCACTGGAAAGGCAAGGAATGGAAATTACCCGGTCTAAGGTATCCGGAGAACCCACGACCGATATGGCCCTTGACGTCGTCCAAAAAGCCCGCCGAGCCGAATGCGATATGGTCATCGGTATTGGCGGCGGCAGTGTCATCGACACGGGTAAGGTCGTGGCCGCACTGATCACCAACAGGGGCCCGCTGATAGATTACCTGGAGGTCATCGGCAGCGCTCAACCTCTGGTTTACGCGGCCGCACCTTACATTGCGATACCCACAACGGCCGGAACAGGATCAGAAGTAACCCGCAACGCCGTGCTCGGCTCACCGGATCACCATGTTAAAGTCAGCATGCGCAGCCCATTGATGCTGCCGAATCTGGCTGTGGTTGACCCCGAATTAACGGTCTCGCTACCCCCAGCGATTACGGCCATAACAGGCCTGGATGCGTTCACTCAGCTCATGGAAGCATTTGTTTCCAGCCAGGCAAATGCGATGACGGACGGCATATGCCGTGAAGGATTGATCTGTGCGGCGGAATCGCTCCAGCGTGCATATGAAAATGGAGGCGACCGCGCTGCCAGAGAAAAAATGTGTCTGGCCAGCCTTTTTAGCGGATTGGCCCTTGCCAACGCAAAACTGGGGGCGGTTCACGGCATTGCCGGACCTCTGGGCGGCATGATTCCCGGCGCCCACGGAGCCATCTGCGCCGGACTGCTGCCCCATGTCGTCGAGACAAACATTAAGGTCCTGCAAACGCGAGCGGGGGATTCACCGGGACTTGCGCGTTATGAGGAGCTCGCCCGGATGCTGACCCAAAACCCTGAGGCCCGGGCCGAAGATGGAATCGTTTGGATAAACAATCTCTGTCAGACACTTCAGATCCAATCACTGGCACAGCTGGGATTGAGCAAAGCCGATTTTCCGGCAGTGGTCGCAAAGTCGCAAGTCGCGAGCAGCATGCAGGGCAATCCAATCCGCCTGACCGAAGCGGAAATATTCGAAATTTTGCACAAAGCGCTCTAGTCTAAAACCTATTGGTTTCAGGTGTCAGGTGTCAGTGTTCAGCATCAGACCCAGCGAGTTTCCAGCCCTCTCAGACATGGCACTTGAAACTTAAAAATATGACGTTTTCCATGTTTAACAGGAAATATCTGACGGAGGCGGACTAAAACGGCTAAACAGCGTTACACAACCGGCAGTTATTGCCGGCGGGGCCTTAAAATCCGCTCCACTCGGGATAATTTTAATAGGAAATCGCGGTATTTTAGTTTTCTGATAGATCTTTACCGGAAGAGAAAAGGCGGTGCGTCGTCATCCATGATGACATCTTTTTTGGTGCGGTTGGGAGGCTTGAAATCTTTTTTGACCTTGGGACGGCCGAGACCTGCGAACAGGCCCGATACGCTAATATAGGTAAATCGATACAACATCCGCAGAAACAGCAACACGACATAAAACAGCCCCATACCCAATGCCACCTGTATAAAGGTCGGTTGGGTTGAGGTCCACAGACTAAAAGTGCTCCAAAGTTCGATCAGCCAATTAATTGTAAGGTCCATCTTTGGGTATTTCCCTGCAAAACTCTCTGATATCGCCCTGCCGGCACAATGTCAAGCGAACATTCGGCCGTTTAGCAGGTCAAATTTTTGACGTGCAATGCGAGCCTCGCCAAATCCCGGCTGGATGGTCGTCAACGGCCACCTGCGAAACGGGTGGTTTGGATTTTCCTGCCATCGGCATAAAAAAACAAAGACGCGCCGGTGCCGTAATCGCTCAGGGCGTCACGCCAGGACCGCGCGGCCGCACAACCGTGCGGTCTCTTGCAAATTACCCCGTTTGAAAACACCCTATTAAGTTGGCATGAAAGTTGAATAAAATATTGTCAGTTCGCATGCGGATTTTCCAGTGATACCCATGCGGCAGCGTCCTCAGGGGTCCAAACACTCCGGGACTCTCCTCCTTTCACCGCTCCCGGGGTTCAGCCGGCCCCGGGAGCTAATATGATTTCAGCTTCATTAAAATCTGAAACCAAATGGCTGAAAGGTTTAACGGATCATGGTATGCGTGATAGAATGTGGCGAAAACATTGGAACCCTCAGAAACCTATTTTCTGACATTCAGCAGGCACGTGTTTTTGCGGAACAGATTATCGCTTTATCTGAAAAGGAATACGAGTGCATCGGACCGAATCAATGGTACTGTCAGGATAAAAACGAATACGTTAAAATCGAAGGGATTCCAAATTAATATTTCGGACGATCATGTAATTCGAATGATTGTTGAATTTTTAGGTAAAGTTTTATCTAAAAAGTGCCGATAAATCCTGCAACAGTGTGCAGGCGGGCACGCTGTTTGATATAATTCCTTAGGGAGGGGGTGGCTCATCACGAGCCGCCCCTAAATTTTTGCAAACACAGACCCCCATCTGCCGATCCTATCTTTAAAATCCAATTGGTGGCAAATCGGCCAAAAAACCATCAACCCATTGACCCACCCGAATTAAGGCCCTATATTTTTTCAAAACCAGAAACCCTCAATTTAGATATCTAATAGAAGTGAATACATGCAGATCCGAACCCTTTTAAGAGTTGCGGAGTTTATCTTCTTGCTTCTGGCAGTCACGGCTTTTTGCTTTCCGGCGGCTAAAGCAGAGTCAATTGAGGTGCCCCGTATTTCCGTTGAACAAACCAAAGAGGTGCTTGATAATCCGGAGGTGGTTATCATCGATGTCCGCACTGCCAAAACCTGGTGGAGAAGTCGCACCAAAATCTTAAATGCAGTACGGGAAGAACCGGGCTCCCTAAAGGAGTGGGCGGGTAAGTATCCCAAAGATAAAACTTTAATTTTTTATTGAACCTGAAGAAGTGAAAGAACCAGTGCCCGTGCGGCACGGTATTTCATCGATAAAGGGTATCCGAAAGTCTTTGCCCTCAAGGGGGGTTGGGCCGCTTGGAAGAAGGCGGGGTATCCGATTGAAAAGAAGTGAGCTAGAGTGAACTAAAGTTTGAAGTGCCTAAAGTTCAGGTGGAGCTGCGCTCCGTCCTTTTATAAAATGGCAGAATTCCTCAACTTTAGTCACTTTAGTTCACTTCTAACTTTAGCGCACTTTCTTGGAACTATTTTTGAGAAAACGTCTGAATTGATGAAAAAAATTCTCGTATATACAGGTGATCTATAAAAATGGGTTAATACTTGAAAAAAAAGTACGTTGTATATATGGTGAGTTAATAGATTTGAAAAATCCCCCCCCCCTTTTTTTCATAATCTTGAAGAATCCGATTTGTCGAAATCTTTTTCGGGGGTGTATTTTATGAGCGGTTTGGATAATTTGATTGCATTTATTGACAACGGCGGTACACGCTCTGGTTCTGAAA
>JASFIU010000433.1:0-4382 GCA_050122495.1 Desulfobacterales bacterium
AGGTGTTAGAATCGCGAATCTGGGAGTAGCTTTGAGTAGTGGCTACCACCTCTGGTATCAGTATGCAGGCGTCAATGGTATTAGTGGACGGCAACCGAGTACGAGAACGAGGACGACGACGAGTAAGATGAGGAGAATAAGAATATCGTCCTCGTACTCGCACTCGTACTCGTCCTCGAAAACTGGCTGACAACCGAAAGCTGACACCTGACACCAAAATTATTGGCCAGAAGCAATTTATGCAAACATGCTGCCTTAAGAAGGATACACAATGAACGGGAACATGATCATAAAAAACGCGGCTGAGTTAGTGACCTGCAGCGGGTTTGCGGCCAAAAGGGGCAAACGTATGGCCGATTTGCACGTCATAAAAGATGGTGCTGTAATCATAAGAGACGGCCGCATTGAAGCCGTAGGCGCAACCGGGGAGATTGAGAAACAATTTCAAAAAGCCGGCGCGGATCATTCCGATTTTGACATGATTGACGCCCGGGGCAAAGCGGTTCTGCCGGGGTTTGTCGACTCTCACACCCATCTGGTGTTCGGCGGTTACCGGGCTGAAGAGTTTTCCTGGCGCCTGCGCGGCGACAGTTATATGGAAATCATGCAGCGCGGCGGTGGAATCATCAATACCGTCAAAGCCACCCGCCAAGCCTCCGCGGAGGAATTGATTGAGTCCGGCATTAAACGGTTGGATTCCATGCTGTCTTTTGGTGTCACGACGGTGGAAGGTAAAAGCGGATATGGCCTGGATTTGGATACCGAGATCAAGCAGCTGGAAGTGATGGCCCGTCTGGACAAAATCCACCCCATCGATGTGGTGCCCACCTTTTTGGGTGCCCATGCGGTTCCGGATGAATATAAGGGGCAGGCGGATGCCTTCATCGATTTTATGAAAGACCGGGTAATTCCGGAGGTAGCCGAACGCAAGCTGGCAACGTTTTGCGATATTTTTTGCGAAAAAGACGTCTTTTCAGTGGAACAGTCCCGACGCCTGCTTTCGAAAGCACGCGATTCGGGTCTTAAAATAAAGCTGCATGCCGACGAGATTGCGCAATTGGGAGGGGCTGAGCTGGCAGCAGAACTCGAAGCCGTCTCGGCCGATCACTTACTGCAAGCCTCCGATCGAGGTATTAAAGACATGGCCAAAGCCGGGGTGGTGGCCACCCTGCTGCCGGCCACGGCTTTCAGTCTGAATGAGCCTTATGCCAGGGGCCGCCAGATGATTGATTCAGATTGTGCCGTGGCCCTGGCGACCGATTTTAACCCGGGCAGCTGTTTTACGGAGTCCATCCCACTTGTTTTTGTACTGGCAACACTGTATATGAACTTTTCAACCGAAGAGGCTATCATTGCCTTGACCTTAAACGGAGCGGCCGCTCTGGATCAGGCCGACAAAATCGGCAGTATTGATGCCGGCAAGAGCGGAGACATCATCATTCTTGAGTTTCCGACGTATCATTTTATTCCGTATCATATCGGCGTAAGCACGGTTGAAAAAGTGGTTAAACGCGGAAACCTGGTTTTCGATAAAGAAACAGGGGGGGCATCCATTGTTAGGCAATCTTAAAATTACAAAATTTCTGGAAAAAACCGCCGAAGGGACCGCCGTACCGGGCGGCGGCAGTATCGCCGCATTAAACGCAGCCATATCGGCCAGTCTTTCGGAAATGGTCGCCAATCTGACCATTGGCAAAAAGGGTTACGAAACCGTCGAAAAAGAGATGAAAGCCATCACGGCAGCGGCATTAAAACTCAGAAAAAAGCTGGTCAAAGATATTGATAAAGACGCCACCGCCTACAATGCGGTGATGAAAGCTTTTAAAATGCCGCAAAACACGGAGAAACAGAAAGATCGGCGTAACAAAGCCATCCAGGCCGGTTTGAAAAATGCATCTTTGGTGCCTTTGGGCGTCGCCCGGGATGCGCTGGCCGTCATGGACCTGACCGCAAAAGTAGTTCGCAAGGGCAATAAAAGCGCCGCTACTGACGGCGCCATGGCCGCATTGACAGCCAGAGCAGCAGTCTTAGGTGCTTTATATAATGTGAAAATAAATTTAAATTTTATCGAAGATCACCAATTTTTAAAAGAAGTAACCAAAGAAGTTAGGAGCATCGAGCGTCGCGTCCTCAATAAGGAAAAAGAAATCCTTTCACATGTTGACATTTAGCCCCCAGAGCAAGTCCAACTGATCAAGCGTGATGATATCATAGAGCCCATTTTTACCAATAAAGGGGGCAAATGGTTTGATGTCGTAATGCATAATGCTGTCCAATAATATATGGCTGTAAGCGCCGAACGTTGCGCCGATAACTGCAGATTTAATGGAAATCGCGGGCTCCACATACAACCATTTTTTCTGTCCGGGGCTTAAGTGGCCAATCCATTTTTTCAAGAGCCACTGGCAAATCGGCCGTCCGATGATGACACCGATTGCGGCGACGATTGTCGCACCCGGATAGGTGTGTAAATGGCGATGCATGTGCGAATCATTCTGGGCAAAGAAATAAAGGGCCTCCAGGTCGATTAAGATTTGAGTGAAAGCAAATATAGTAAAACTGACAGAGCGGGGCGCAACGGATTTAAACGCGATGCCGGGGCCCAGATGAAATGGTGTAACTGGCATAATTTCCTTTCTGATATACCGCCAAATTAACATGCAACGGTTGAACGTGTTGAGTGCGAAAACGCTTTGCTGATATGTGATTGGAAACTAGGGTCGGGTTGCGCACCGGGTGATATTTGTTGTGGGCCGTGTGCTTTTCTAATTCTCTCCACGCGTTGACGCTGCAATTTAAAGTCCCCAATAGCAAAAATGAAAAGTGTGACCGCAATTGCCAGAATCACAGAGGCTACTATTTTTTGGGTGCGATTCCCTCTGATTAAAGGTATGACTGCCAGCAATGCCACAAAGCCAAATATCGGTAGAAGGCTACCAAGAGGTGACGTCACGACAGCGGTCGCAAACAGAATAATAGCACAGACAACCAAACAAATTCGTGAGAGGGAAACCGATTTTTTCATAATGTCGAATTATTGAATTCGCCGCTGGGTATATTTCACCCGCCGGGATGATTACGAAAACAAGGTTTATAACCAACGGCCCGTCTATTAATATTTTTACACATAGAAGTAAAAAAAGCAAAAAATCAGGCACAACTACCTGAATCAATTGTTAATTTATTAATTATGCACAGCGGTTTTTGGAGAAAACCGGGACTTAATAGAAAAACAGGTTTAATGAGTGGCGTGAAGATAATTTGGTGAGGTTGGGCCAAAAGACATTTTTGAGATGGGTTCTAATAATTCTTATTCTCTTTTGTTAAAAATCTGCATGTAATGATTATCTCCAATTTCTGTAAGATGTTTTTGTCTGAAGCCGTATGGCGATACGAGGGTGTCAACTTCCTGCGACGATAGCCGCACCGGTTTTGGGGGCCCCTGCGGACCGTCTTCTTTTTTATATTCCACAATGACCAGGGTTCCTTCCGGTTTCATGATCCTGACAATTTCCTTCAGGGCTCCCTGCTCAACTTGATCTCCAACAAGATCATGCAGCACCGTCGCCATCAAACACACATCGACACATGCATTTTCGATCGGAATATTTTGGCTGACATCGCTGACAAAGGCCTCAAGGTTCCGGTTCCCTTTCGAGGCGGCTTCTTTTCTCAAATTTAAAATTCCTTCTTCCCATAAATCAACCGCATAAACCCGCCCCTCCTTCCCGACGATATCAGAGGCCGCCAAAGAATAAGAGCCCCGGCCGCAAGCAACATCTAAAAATGTAACGCCCTCTTTCAAATCGAGCTCACGAAAAAATTTGGCAGTATCAATCAATCCAAAACTGCTTTTTCCGGCCCCCGTCGGTTTGGTTTCATGATGTTGGTTCATTACGATCCTCCCCGATCAATCAAAGGAAAAAATAAAGCTACGGTGGTGCCTTCATCCGGCCTGCTCTTTACTTCAATCTTACCTTCATGGGCTTCCATAATCGTCTTGCATAAACTCAAGCCCAACCCGTAGCCGCCGGTATCCTTGGCGCGGGACTTATCTATACGATAAAACGGTTCGAAAATATGAGACAGCTCCTCTTGCGGAATTCCAATGCCTTCGTCGGCGATCCGGATGACCGCATAAGATTGGTGGCGCCTGTATGATATCCGTATCGGGCCGCTATCGGGCCGGGAATATTTAATGGCATTATTGATCAGATTTTCAAAGACCGTTTTGATCTTCTCGGGGTCGACCGCTGCCATCACCTCAGTAGGAAATTCAACCATTTCTATTGCGGGCGGCTGATTTTCAAATTCCGGCAGCATCTCTTCGAGCAGCCTGACCAGGTTGGTCGGCTGTTTTTTTATATTTTCATATTTATGCT
>JASFIU010000434.1:0-4366 GCA_050122495.1 Desulfobacterales bacterium
TTTTATCAGAGATTGATTTCCATTCACCGCCCGAAACTAAACTTACCGGGAAAATCATTAATATCGAAATGATTACGATTTGCTTAACCGTGTTTTTCATTTAATATTAAAATGGCCAAAAGGACTGATCATACCAGATGTCTTCCGTCAGTTCCCGGTCAATGTCAGCCAGAAAGTTCAGATGCTGGGTTTCCCATTTTGCCAGCCAATTATACAGGGCTTTTTCATTTGGATCGGTCGCAGATTCGGCACGGCCGGAATAGAGTTTAATCGCACGTTCTTCCATGGACATCGCTGCCGATATCGCGGCCGCTTCATAGGCGGAAGCTGAAATTTCGGACTTGATTTCCGTTGAAAGCACCTGATCCGTCATATTGGATTCATGCGGATCATCTAATTCCCCGGGGTCGAACTGTTTATTGTTTTGATAGGCCTTAAACTGCTTGGAAAGGATTCGAATATGGTCCTTTTCCTCGTTGGCCATCATTTCAAAAAATCGTTTGATCGCATTGCCGGATGTTTGTTGGGCCACTTTCTCATAAAAGGCCTCTCCTCTTTTTTCCATCAGAATAGCACTTTTTAAAATTTCAGTCGTTTTGTCGTCCGCCATCATATACCTCCATTTTCTGACATATTTGATCGAAAAGCTTGATGATTTTATTTTCATACCAGCCTTGCAGCTTAAAGCCGGTAATGAACCCATTGTGCCCCCCGAAGGAATGGATAATGAGCTGGATGTGTGCATTTAGTTTCAGGTCATAGAAATCGTTTATCGGTATGATCGGGTCATCTTCCGCTGTGATAATGGTTGTTGGGATGTTAATATTCTGGATTGCGGATCCCTTTACAGAATAAGCATCGAAGTAGTCTCGCGCCGTTTCGAAATCACTGTATTTTTCAAGCAAAGCATCGGTGACCGCCTGAATGGTTTTTAAATCCATCACGTTTTCAAAATCATACAGATCCGGAAACAATTTCTGCTTTTTAGCTAAAGAACGGCGCCATTTGGCCAAAAAATATTTGCGAATAAAAGCGATACGGTCGATCCGCCGGGTAGATTCTTCCGGATTCAAGACTGGGCTGATACTCACCGCATGACGCAAATCCGTAAACGGAACACTGGCACATTTTTCTAAAATGCGCAAAACGAAATTTCCCCCCAACGAAAATCCGACCATGAACACCGGGCCGCCTCTGGTGAATTCGACCGCCTGTATGACCGCCTGGTAAACTTCCTCTAAGAGGACAGCATAAAAAATTCCGTTATTGAGATGGTGACTGTCGCCATGGTCTCTGAAATTTAATCTGAATATATCATAGCCGTGGCGGTAAAGGCTTCTGCCGGTGCGCAGCACATAGGTTGAATCTACGCTGCCTTCCCAGCCATGCAGCAGAATGACCAGCCCTTTCGCCTGCCGATTATTCTGAACCGAATGATAACCGATCAGCTTAACCCCCTCGGCCGTTTCGATAATTTTTTTGCGCGCGACAGCGCGCATGGCATTTGGCCCCAGGGTGCGCAGCTTGCTGCTGGCCAGAATGGTCTGCACGTGGGCGTTTTTTAAAAAAAGCGGTGGCTCAAAACTATTCGGTCTTAGCATGGTCAATCTCTATAAGCTGTCTAAAAAATAAAAGCTCATCTTCGAGGTCAGGCGTCTTAAGATAGAAGTGCCTAAAGTGAGCTAAAGTGCCTAAAGTTAAGGTTTCGCTGCGCTTAATCATTTATTTAAAAAAGGGTAGAATTCCTCAATTTTAGACATTTTAGATCATTTTTAATTTTAGCTCATTTTATTCTTGTGCCTCTTGATAAAAGGTTAACTCCCAGGCCGACGCGTTCATGTCATGGCGAATAATATATATACCCGCATCGTCGCCTAGTAATTTAAAATAGCGGTGATTTGGATCCAGCCAGCGATCGAGCACCTGTTTTATTTCGATCTTGCGGGACTTGAACCAGATGACACGCGGGGTTTCAGCTCCCCGATACCCGGCATAGCATTCAACTTTAATGGGCATGATGGGTTCATTTGTTTTCATACCAGACGCCTTAAATACGGTTAATCTGTCTCAAACTGAGAATCACTACAAAATAAACCGCAATTGCACAACCTAAAATGAATGGGATTCCGAAAACAAGTGCCAATTGGGCGGATACGATTGACGTTAGAACTGAAGCACAACCGTTTACCGACCATGCGTATGCGCGCTGGGTGGGGCTATTGAGCATATCACGCATACCCAGCGGAAAAGGAAGCCCCATCAGGAATCCAATGGGCAATAATGCCAGCACCGCCCCCGTATAACGCCATATGTCCTCAAGTCGCAGAAGCTGGTCAACAAGCAAATTGAGTGTAAAAAAAGCCAGGACGAGTACAGCTGCCAGACCCCAAAGGGCCGGTTTTAAAATGTTGATTTTCTTTTTATGCGACCATGCGCCCCCCAAACTTGAGAATATGAGAACACCGGCCACCACCACTGTAAAACTGATAATCGGATCGCCGAAAAGAAGAATATACTTTTTGATAAAAAACAGCTCGATAAACATAAATCCGGCGCCGACACCGAAAAAATAAAGCACCTCAAAAATCGTTGGTTTTTTATTGTTGCGATGTACGAAAAAAAGCGGCAGCAATAGCAAAAAACCGGACACCGCCAGGGCTTCGATAAAAACCACCGCTACCACAATTTCACCGGACATCAACAGGGCATATAACCGGCTGCCTAACGTTCGGTAAAGTGATGTTAGCTTCAACCATTTTAAATAGCGACCGGGAAAAGGTCGATTGTCCGACTGGGGTCGGATATCAAGCAGGTAGGATCTGAAATAGGCTTGTTCGTTTCCGTGAAGATAAGCAGATGCCAGTCGATTGATTTCGATAAAATGATAGGGGGCGTCAAACCTGTTGAAACGATTGGCCTGATCGGAAGTGATACCGGGAAGATATACAAGGTCAAAATTAAGATTGCGCGCAAAGCGTTTCAGGCGCGTTAGTTCCTGTAGTGGTTTTTTGAAAACCAGCAGGGTAAACGTATCCCAGTTTCGAAGAATCGCCAGATGGGATTCCGGATTTTTAGCTCCGATCATCTCCAAGGCTTCGTAGGCAGATGCCCACAGGCGCAGGCTATCCGCCGGTGGCAGCAAAAGTCTTCGGGTAATGATGATCAGACCATCCGGCGTCAGGTGATTCAGATACTGTCGCAACCCATCGATCGTGTACAGGTGGTCTTGATTGAGCGCGGCCGAACCCGGTATTGAAGTTCCCCAGTTTTCCACATGAATGATGTCAAATAATCTTGAGGTCTGCGACAAAAAGACTCTTGGCGGCTGCGGCCTAACTGTCAGGCCGTAGTGGGTGCTTAAAATTTTTGCTAACGCCGGATTATCGACGACAAGGTTAACATCCTGAATTGCTGAAATCATAACACTCGGCAGGGCCGATCCGCCCCCCTCTAAAATCACAAGCGCTTTGTTCGCTTTTGGACGAAGGTCATAACCGCTGTATGGCAGTGTAGACGCAGCAAATCGGATGTTTTCCGGGGAATCCATTGGGTACAAAACAAGCTGATTATCGCCATCCTTAAAGATGGCGTTCTGCGGCGCAATCGTTTGCATGTATCGCAAACTCAAGCCCGGAGCAAAGCGGATATGGGGGCTGGTGACCCGGTCCGTGCGCCCCCTGATATGGGTAAAAGTTTTCTCGATGCGGGTATCTGGGAATTGCATAATCTGGGACATGGCTTTGTAAGCAGAAGGTTTCACCCGGATTATCGCATCCCCATACGGTGTCAGCAGGTAGATCGATCCCAAAAGAATGACAAGGCTAAAAAATCCCAGGGCAATCCGGGCTGTTTTTTGATACCCGGCCCCGAGTTGGTATCCGCGCGAGCTGCCAAGCATTACCGGTACCAGGATGAGCGGTATCAGGGCCGAATAAATAACCAGGCGGCCCTCACCAACAACAGGCAGCATTATAGCCGGGAAAACAGCACCGCAGGCCGAACCGGACATGGTCGCAAAATAGATCCAGCCGGTTTTTTCAGGCAATCGGGTGTAGGCCACCGCAACAATGCAACCGGAAAAAAAGAACGGCAGCGCTAAAACAAGGAAGGCGATGAGCAAATAAATACTTTGGATCGGTTCAACGGGGAGTCTGAAATAATCCAGTGGAAGGCTGTTGATGACAACAAATGCCAGAATGGTCGTTGATGTATAGAGAGCGATGAGGGCTGCTTCCGATTTGCGGGCGGATAAAAACGGGGGGCGCCCGACCTGACGCGCACTGAGAATGCTTAATAAAGTTCCGCTGGCGGCGAAGCCAAACAGGGCAATACTGATCACCATGAAGGATAGGTGATTCCATTGCCC